>NZ_JAGUUD010000061.1:0-51463 GCF_020177535.1 Paraburkholderia sp. XV
TGCCCGTCTTGCCGACCGTGCACAGCGCGGTATTGCCCGCCGTCACGCCCGACAGAGCCACGGATTTCTTCGGCTTGAAAGCGCCCGCGCTCGTTGCGCCGTTGTCTGCTTCGCTCATGTGTCTTCCTCCAGGTGCCATTACTTGTGTGCGGCGAACAGCGCGTCGAGCTTGTCTTCGTACGCGTGATAGCCAAGGTACTTGTACAGATCGTCGCGCGTTTGCATCGTCGGCACGGCGGCCTTTTGCGTGCCGTCGCGCAGCACGGTTTCGTAGAAATTGAGCGCCGCCGCATTCATCGCGCGATACGCGCCGCAGCAGTACAGCGCAATGTCGACGTTCGCTTCGCGCAGTTCCGTCGTCGTGAAGAACGGCGTCGACCCGAACTCGGTCAGGTTCGCGAGAATCGGCACCTTCACGGCGGCCTTGAAGCGGCGATAGTCGTCGAGTGTTTTCATCGCTTCGGGGAAGATCATGTCCGCGCCTGCTTCGACATACGCGACGGCACGCTCGATCGCGGCATCGATGCCTTCGGCGGCGGCGGCATCGGTGCGCGCCATGATGACGAACTGATCGTCGGTGCGCGCGTCGACGGCGGCTTTCACGCGGTCCACCATCTCTTCCGTCGCGACGACTTCCTTGTTCGGGCGATGCCCGCAGCGCTTCTGGCCAACCTGGTCTTCGAGGTGAACGGCCGCGACGCCCGCCTTGATGAACGAGCGGACCGTGCGCGCGATATTGAAGGCGCCGCCCCAGCCCGTGTCGATATCGACGAGCAGCGGCAGGTTGGTGGCGTCGGTGATGCGGCGGGCGTCCGTCAGTACGTCGTCCATCGTGCTGATGCCGAGATCGGGTACGCCAAGCGAATTCGCGGCAACGCCGCCGCCCGACAGATACAGCGCCTTGAAGCCGACGGCTTCCGCCATCTTTGCGACGTACGCGTTGATCGCACCGACGACCTGCAGCGGTTGTCCTTCTGCGACGGCCTGGCGGAATGCCGCGCCGGCGCTGGTGGGTTGTTTGGCTGGGTTCACTGTGAGGCTCCGTTGTTTGCGCGGCTTTATCTGCAAGTGGCGTGCCATGCGGTGCGGCGTCGCTAAGTCTCTGATTTTGCGGGGCACACATCTGCACGGACGTTCGCGGAAATTTCAAAAGTGAAATCGTTGGTTTCGGTTATGAAATTAGGCGCGCATAATGGAACATCCCACCGCTTTTGAACCGGATCGCTCCGATGAGCACGCCTTCCACCATTTCCAGCCCGCGCCCGCGCATCTGGGCGATGGGCATCAGCCGTCTGCGCGATCTGTTCGTCGATATCGCCAGCGAGTACGCGGGCCGCGCGGAGCTACGGGTGGTGGCGCGCGGCTTCGACGACGCCATGCAGGAAATCGACGCGGCGGGCGCGGAGCGTCCCGACGTGATCGTTGCCGGCGGCTCGAACGCCGCGTACCTGAAGGCGCGCGTCGACGTCCCCGTCGTCGCGATCACGCCGACGGGTTTCGACGTGATGCAGGCGCTCGCGCGCGCGCGGCGCGACGGCAATTCGGTGGCGCTGGTCACGCACGGCGAGACGCCCGACGAGGTGAAGCGCTTCACGGCCGCCTACGGCATCGACGTGATCTTCGCGTCGTACCGCTCGACGGAAGACGCGGAGGACTGCGTGCGCGAGCTGCAGGCACGCGGCGTCGATGCCGTGGTCGGGCCGGGCCATGTGACCGATCTGGCGGAGCGCGCGGGCCTGGGCGCTGTGTTTCTGTACTCGCGCACGTCGGTGCGCAGTGCGTTCGACACCGCTCTCGAAGTCGCGCAGGCTACGCGTGCGGAGGGCGTGCGGCGCCAGCGCCTCGATAACCTGCTGCAGCACCTGCGCGATGGCGTTGTCGCACTCGACGCGCAGGGACGCGTCGAAGCGATCAATCAGCGGCTTGCGGACGTGCTCGGCATCGACGCGGCGAGCGCCGCTGGCGTGCCGTTGCAGAGGCTGGCGCCGGATCTCGCCAGTGCGCTGCCCGATGCCGACGGCGATACGCTGGTGTCCGTGCGCGGCACGAGCTATCTCGTGCATCGCGGGCCGCTGGCGGGCGCGGGCCATGCGGCGGGCACGGTGTTGACGTTCCAGGAATCGCGCGCTGTCGAACGGCTCGATCGCACGCTGCGTTCGCGGCAGCGCGGACAGCAGTTCACCGCGCGCTACCGGCTCGACGATCTGGTCGGCGAATGTCCGTCGATCGAGCGCGTGCGCGCGCTGGTGCGGCGCTACGCAAAATCCGACGCGACCGTTCTGATACTCGGCGAAAGCGGCACCGGCAAGGAAATGGTCGCGCAGAGCATGCATCGGCTGAGCGCGCGGCGCGACTTCGCATTCGTCGCCATCAATTGCGGCGCGTTTCCCGAAGCCTTGCTGGAAAGCGAGCTGTTCGGCTATGAGGAAGGCGCGTTTACGGGCGCGCGCAAGGGCGGCAAGGCGGGCTTGATCGAAGCCGCGCATCGCGGCACGCTGTTTCTCGATGAAATCGCCGAAATGCCGCTGCCGCTGCAAAGCCGGCTGCTGCGCGTGTTGCAGGAACGCGAAGTGGTGCGGCTCGGTTCGACGGAACCGACGCGTGTCGACATACGCGTGGTCGCTGCGACGCACCGTGCGCTGACGGAAGGTATCGAGGCCGGGACGTTTCGCGCCGATCTCTACTACCGGCTGAACATTTTGAGCATTGCGCTGCCGCCGTTGCGCGAGCGCACGACGGACGTATTGCCGCTCGCCGCCGAACTGCTGTTGCAGGCGGCCGCGCGCGAGCCGAGGCTGGCGGCGCGCGTTTCTGATCTGGGGGCGGCGATGCGCGTGCTCGCGCAGATCGGCGAACCGTTGCGCCTTTATGCGTGGCCCGGCAATGTGCGCGAGTTGCAGAACGTGATCGAGCGGATCGCCGTCGAACTCGCCGACACGGAAGGCGACACCGCCGACGTCTTCACGCGTGAGATGCTCGATGTCGTCGCGCCCGAACTGGCCGCGTCACCGGCGCCGCTAAAGAAGGATGCGTTGACGTTGCGCGAGCGCAGCCGTCATGTCCAGGCGGACGAAATACGCGCGATGCTGGCAGCGTGCGGCGGCGACCGCGACGCCGCGTGCAAGGCGCTCGGTATCAGCAAGACCACGCTGTGGCGCAAGCTGAACGCAATTCAATGAGCAGCGTGCTCACCAGCCCATGAGTGCAGTGGCAAACAGACCCACTGCCACGACGGCCATACCGATCGTGAGCTTTTGCAGCCAGCGTTTTTTCGTGAGCAGCGTGATCGCGGCCAGCGCGATGGAAATCTGAATGAGCGTCGTTGCCTGTGCCCAGCGGTGATGCTGATGCTGCAACGCCTCGCTCACTTCATTGTCCTTCTTCACCTGGTTTTCGAGCGTCTCCGCCTGCTGTCGAATCGGCTCTTTCTCGGTCTTGTAGCGCTGCGTGTCGGTGACGAACTTTGCGTGCGCGGATGACGCCGGATCGGTCAGCGCGGCGCCCAGCTCGGCGAGATTCTGTTTCTCGCCCTTGGCCTGATAGTAGGCCCACTGGTTTGCGGCTTCCGTCTTGAGGATCGCTGCCTCGTTCTTGTAGAAGAGCGCCTGGTTTTCGTTGGCGCCGCTCTGATACGCCGCAATCGCGCCGACGCTCGCCAGAACGGCCGTCATGACAGCGAGGCGCGAAGCGTTGCGGTCGCCACCATGGCCGCCTGCATGCTCGATCGCATGATCATGCGGGCCGTGCACTTCGTATTCGTCTGACATCGTGGTGCGAAAAGTCGAAAAGCCGTAAGCATACCGCAGCGTGCGCCGGGTAAAAAAGCGACAACGAGCCGGTGTTGTATCCCGGCAATTCGCTATGCTGCAGAGCTGGACGCGCGATTCAGCACTGGAGCCTGCGCTGCGCGCGATATTCCGTCGGCGAAGTCTTCATATGCCGCCGGAAACTGCGCGCGAGATGGTCGCCGCTGGTCAGGCCCGCGCGCTTCGCCACCTTGTCGACGGGCAGGTCGGTTTCAATCAGCAGATTGCAGACGACCTGAAGCCGCGCATGCATCAGATAGTCGGAAGGCGTCATGCCGAGTTCGCTTCTGAAGTGACGCAGGAGGCTGCGCTCGCTCATCGCGGCGACCTGTGCCGCATCTTCTATCGTGACCTGACGGCGGCAGTTATCCTGCAGCCAGTGCGCGGCCGCGCGCACTTTCTCCGCGGGCGTGCTGCCGACCACATCCTCGAAGATCGCATTGAGCACGTCGTGCGAGCAGATCGACAGACCTTCGGCGACGCGGCGCGCCATGCTGTCGCCCATGTCGCGGCGAATCAGCTTCAACGCGCCTGTGAGCGCGTCATGGAGACTTTGCGATCTCATTTTGCATTCGCCGGAAAGGCGCGCCGCGCTTCCTTGCGAACCACGTTCCTGTTCATTCTGTTCGCTGTACGCGTGACCATCGAGACCGGGCAGCGGCGCGCCGATGAGCCGCACGTCGGCCGCCTTCGAGCGCGCGCGGTTGATCCACGCAATAAGCGGCATGGCGCGCGAGTCGATGCACGCATCCGCGCCGACAATCGCGAAGATCGCGTCGAATTCGTGGCCGGTGTGCATATCGAATGATTCCGCACTGACGAGCAACGCGGCGGCACTGGCGATATACCCGTCGTGGTCCGAGAGCGTGGTGATCTGATAGAACCACTGGATGGGGCCGCGCGCCGACAACTCGCTCGCGGCTTCGAATGCATTGGCGATGACGCTGGCGCTCAGCAGGTCGAAGCCGTCGAACAGCACGACAGCGATGCGCCGCAGTCGCCGGGGAATCACGTCCGTGCCGTCGGCAGCTTGCGTTTCGAGTCCTGGAGACTGACGTGTCGACATCATTTCTTCCCCAACCTGAATGAACAGGACCAGATCATCGAGGACCGACACCGATACGGGAAGCCTTCCGCGCGATGCCTATGCGAGAAAGGCTCCCATTTGCTCGCTAACTGGTCATGCTGCCTCGATAAATCGATCAGCGAATGTCGGCGAGCGCACGCAACGCGATGAATTTTCGAAGAACAGCAGTGTTCCCCCATTGACAGTGAATCGCGCATTCATACTCGTGCTCGCAATCTGCAGATCACTCGCTGACAGTTGGCTGACGTCTTCTCAGCTTTCGCGAGAAACGCAGCCTCTCTGCTGCGTCGCCATGATTTCGACGAGCATCGCGCGATAGGTCGAATGGCAACGGCCGGCGGCGTGAAGGATCTGGTCCAATGCCGCGCGCGCGGACGCGGCATCGTGCTGGCGCGTTGGGTCCGAGAGCGCGAGTATGGTCCGCAGGGTGTCGCGTTGCTGGCTCACCAGCATACGAAGCGCGCTGCCGAAGCTGTCCTGCTGGCTGGATGTGAGGCTCATGGTGGTTCCGTTGGGCATGTACATAATGGCAAAACGTTTGGACAGCAGATCTTGTTCCCAGGCTCACATCGACGTTTCGTTACTTTCCAACGCCGATATCGATTCCGCGCGAATGCCTCGCCCTTTGTCTTTGTGAATGGCTTGCGCGATCTTCAGGTAGCTCTCTGCCGTGTCGTGCAACGTATAGCCATCCAGCGCGCGGTACGCGCGGGGCACGCGCAGCGCGTGAACCAGTGCGCGCGCATAGGTGGAAGGGTCTTTCGTGTCGACGAGCGAAACGCCCGGGAAATCGCGGGCAAATTCGAATGCTGCAATGCGGCTCGCGACGACGGGTACACCCGACGCCAGCGCTTCGAGAAAGCCGATGCTATGTGCTTCTCTGAGCGAGGGCATCGCAAAGACTTGCGAGGTCTGCAGAATAGCCGCGACATTCGATGCTGGACCGCACAGCGTCACTCGCCCGTCCAGCTTCAAACGCTGCACGAGATTCACGGCCATATCGTGGTAAGCCGGATCTTCTATCACGCCATGCAACACCAGTCGCGCATCCGGCTCCTGTTGCAGCACGAGTTCAAACGCGTGAATGGTTTCCAGTTGTCCCTTGTCGACGACGTAGCGGCCCAACTGAACAATCTGCTGTGACGCGCCGCGACCGGCCACGGACGACGGAGTCATGGGCGTTTGGAAGCGCGGCAGATCCACGCCGTTGGGAATCACCGTGACGAGCGGATGCGGCCCGACTTCACGCAGATAGTCGAGCGTATTCTGCGGCGAGACGCCGACCACGGCCTTCGCGCGATGGGAAAGCATGCGCTCGGCCCACCGGAGTTTCGGGTTGGCGAAGTCATTGGAGCCCGAGTGCATCACATAGACGACTGGCGCGGCAATGGGAAGAAGACGCACATAGAGTGCGGCTAGCGTCGCGTGCGCGATGATCACGTCCGGTCGAAATTTCCGTACGCAGCGCCATAAATGCATGAGACGCCCAATACGTCCTTGCGGCGATTCGGGAAAGTCGCACAGCACGTCGGCTGCCGCGAGTTCGCTGCGGCTAAGATCGAAGTCCGCCATTTGCGGCTGCATCGACGCGATGCAGACTGCGTGGCCAGCCTCCCTGTGCTCGACTGCGACACCCTTTGCCAAAATCTCCGCACCGGACAAACGTGGCGCGTAGACGACCTGTAGTATCCGCACTTTTCACCGTCTCGAATTGGGCGTGATCCTGGAGAACCGTGTCTCTTGTTTATCCTGCAGTGCACGGTTGCGTGGGTCAATCGTCAATTGTAGTAACCGACATGAGTGGATATACCATAGTCGATCGAGACATTGCGATTCGGTCAAGCACTAGTTGTTGCTGGACACGGGTACTCGTTCGGAGAACTTTTCCCTTTCCGCCCCGAAATGCGAGTGGGAGCACTCCTCAACATAGGATTGCAATGTCTCTACTGAACCAGGCGATCGAGCCAGAGCGTTTCCGAGTAAACGGCTGGCAACGGAAAACCTTCCATCGGAATACTTTGCAAGTCGTTCCCGTTGAATGCGTATCGCACGAGTTCACCATTACCGGCCGAGAAGAGCGTGTTGGCGAGTATCGCGTCCGCGCGCGAGTAGAAGACCAGCGCTGTGCGGTTTCTATCGCGGAGCAGGGCGGGCGCGGCGTCCTGCCACCGAAGATCGCGCAGATAGGCGAGTAGGACGGGCGCGGTGTCACGATGCTGTACGTGCCATTTCCATACATCCACGCCGCCGGGTTCCTGGAAATGCGGCACGGTCATGACAATCGCTGCGTCGGCGCTGGTGTCGCTCGTAAAGCGGGTAAAGTCACGCTCGAATTGAGCGGGCACAACGGATGCCGCGCCAAAACTCCAGTGTTCCTTGTCGACGCTGAATGTGGTCACGGCCACGCGACGGTTATCGTCGGCGGATTGCACGGCGACGAAGGTTGCCGTGTCTTTGCGAGTGCTGCCCACGTTGAGCAACTGCACGTTGGGATTCAGATTGTTTGGGGCAGGCACTTTTGTCTGCTGGATATGCCCGGCCTGATCAGAGCTTATCGTCCATAGATCGACAGCCTGGTCCGATCGCTGCACTGCAACGAGGATCTTTTCGCGCGATGTGTCTCTCGGTGAAAAGGCAAGGTACTGCTGCACGCGTGCAGCCGGAATGCTTTTGTCGCTTTGAAACCAGAGAACGGGAGCGGAAAAGTGATTGCCATTGCTGCGCAACAACCAGAAGGCGGACCCGCCGTCTCTCGGCGTGACGACCATGAGGTCCGCCCGGCCATCGCCATCGAAGTCGCCAACCAGAAAGCGCGCGCTGTCGAAACACAACGTGTCGGCGCCGCATGTCGGCATCGTCGCGCGGCTATCGAAGCGCACGGCATTCGCGTACCAGTTCTCGGGCTCATCAGGTTTGCTTAAGATTGAAGTCTGAACATAGATGTCGAAGCCGGGTCCGTCGGAACGTCTTTGCACGTAGACGGCAGAAGTCGTCCCGTCTCCCGTCACGTCGCCGTACATTGCGCCTGTCAAACGCAGGTCAGTGGACCATGCCGGACGCGCTGTGGACCAGCGGTAGCGCGTCGTCATGGAGGCACATCCTCTGATGCGAAGGCGGTTGTTCTCTTCTCCGAGGCAGCGGCGCGAGGGTGTGAATATCAGACCAAAATCCCACGGAGTCCAGCGCTGCGACACATTCCATTCTTCGCATGGCTCTTCAGCGAGTGTGCCGTCGTGTTCGGCGACGCATTGCCCCGTCGAGACGGACACGAGTGCCGCATTGTGCTGGTTGCCTGCATATGCGGCGCGCGGTTCCCATTTCCATTGCTGGCTGACCGACCCGTCGCAAGGCGCGAGTTCGGGGCCGCGCGTATTGCCTCGCGACGTCAGGCATTGACTGGAGCCAGTATTAAAGAGAACAGAAGGAATGGCGACAAAATCAGGCCTGGCGCGAAGTGTGGTGTCGTGGCGCGAATAGTTGCGCAAAATCCAGTTGCCGTCCCATTGGTACTCGCCGAACACATGCGCGAAGTCGCCACCGTCGATCGAGAAGTAGCTCGCCGCGATGTCGCGCTTGCGTTGTGCTTCTTCGCCGAACAGCGTGGTGGGCCAGGTTCCTGTCGGATACGTGGTGTAGAAGGCAATGGGAATGGCGCGCCCTGATGTTTGCGCGACATGGCGTGTCATGCGGGCGGCGTAGATATGATCGGGATGCTCGATAAACGGCACCGTATCAGGGTTCAGCGTCGCGATTCGCGTCGCGTCCTGCAGTATCGTTTTGAGAACGAGGGAAAGCGAATCGCGTGTGTAACGCGTTGCCGCCAATTCTCCATGTCCCATCGGAAAGGTTGTGAGTGTTGCGCCCTGATCCCAGAGCAGCGCAAGCGGCGCGCGGCCGCCGCGGACCGCGCCGCCAGGAAGCCTTATTTCAAGAAGCCGCACGCGCGGTTGCGCTTTCAATATGAGCTGGAACACCGGCTTGCCAGCTATTTGCACTGTCGACTCATCCCATGTATTTGCGACTCCTGCAAGACGCGCATAAGCGAGTCGCGAGGCCTCCTCACGCTTTTGCACATAGGCGAAATTGGCACCGTTAGCGCCGCCGATCAGATGTACAGTAGTGACGCACCATCCCGCGCGTAGCCGCTCGCTGATAGCGGGCTCGACGAACAGCAGATCGTCATCGAGGTGTGCGACGACCGTCACGAGCGTGCCCGCGCTGCAATCGGCGGACGACGCACGTGCAGTCCCGACGAGAACGAAGCACATGCAAAGAACAAACAGGACATAGCGTGACAATCGGAAAAGCCCGAGTGGCGACGTGTTCATATGATTGCGATCGTCCCTTTTTTCTTGGTGTTGTCCCCGAGAGCCTGCATCGGACGGATGAAGTAGCCTCGGTTTGTTGACTATTGCTATTACAACCGTCTTTTTCTTACTGTTTGAAAGGCAATCATCTTTTTCGCAAAAAGAACATTGCGGTCACTGATTCCGTATAAGCGCGAAGGCCAGTCTATATTTGTGAGCCTTTCTTTAATAGAGCGGAGTTCTCCCGGGTCGATCGCGGATTGCAGTTCATCGAGCAGCCTTTAATGGACAGATTGCAGTCGTCAGTGGCAATTCACACCAACACAGCCTTGTGCCCGTAATAGAGTGAGTGGCGCTGACGCAGCGTTCGTCAGTGGTCTGGAACAATTCAGTAACGGTATCCCGACGGGTTTGCGCGTCGTGCGTTTCTGCCAATAGCAGTGTTTTGAGGACGTCATGCGGATGCTGTTCGTTATCGGTCACCTCGGTGACTACCACGTGCCGCGCTATGAAGCGCTGATGCGGCTTGCGGCGAGGCGTGGCGATGAAGTCTGTCTGGTCGAGGTGTTCGGGCGGTCGGGTTTCTACTCGTTTCCGCAAACGCGGCGCGCGTCGTTTTTCGCGCAACGTCACGAGTGCGTCACCACCTTGGAGAATGATGTCAGTGACGCTGGCGGACGCTGGCTGAATGTCTTCGCGCGGCTCACGGCGATCATCCGGCGGATCGAGCCGGATGTCGTGGTCACGTTGGGCTACGACACGCCTTACTCGTTGTGGCTCTGTTTCGTCAGAAGGTTCACGAGACCGTTTGGTCTGATCTACATGTCGGACTCGAAGGCCGACGACGGCGCGCGCAGCAGCCTCAAGGAATGGCTGAAGCGCGCGTTGGTGCGCCGCTTCGACGCCGCCCTGGTCGCGGGAGAACGGCATCGCGATTACGCGGAGTTTCTCGGCATTCCGCGCTGGCGCTCGCGGGTCGGTTTCGATGTGATAGATGTCGACCAGTTTTCGCGCCGCGCAGCGGCTGCGCATGCCGCTGCCGACGACGTTCGCCGTATGCGCGGCTTGCCGCAGCGCTACGTGCTCTGCGTCAGCCGCTTCGTAGCGCGCAAGAACGTGGATGTCGTCATCGACGCGTTTGCGCGTTCCCGTCTTGCGGATCATGCAATCGAACTGGTTCTGGTTGGGCAGGGGCAGGAAGAATCCATGCTGAGAGCCCTCGTATCGCGGCTCGAACTCGAAAAGAGCGTGCGCTTTCTCGACGCCCTGCCCAACGGCGACATGCCTGCGATATACGGTCTTGCGGATTTCGTCGTGCTCGCCAGCGAGTTCGATCAGTGGGGACTCTGCATCAACGAGGCATTCGCGGCGTCGCGAACGGCGATCGTCACACATACATGCGGCGTGGCGCGTGAGCTGGTCGTGAACGAGACGAACGGTTATGTCGTCGATCCGGGCAACGCGGACATGCTCGCCGCGCGCATGCGAACCCTGGCACTGGACGATGTGCTGCGCGAACGTTTATCTGCCCGCGCGCGGCTCGCCGTCGAGCAATGGAAACCCGCCACGTTCGCGAGCAATCTGATGGAACTTGCCGATTGCGTGCTCGATTCCGATCAGGTCATCTCGCGAGCAGAGCATGAGTGAAACACATCGCGACACCATTGCACACGGAGACAATCATGGATGAGCCGGAGAGCTTCGGAGCGCGCACGCCGTTCCAGTTATGCACGATGGCCGAGGAGCATGACGAAGCGCTCGCGGATGTCATGGCGTTGGCAGAAGCGAACAGCGAGCTCGATCTGCGTGCGGCCATCGACACCCTCGCTGAGATCCACGAACTCGTGAAGGGCTATCTCGTGCCTTGAGTCGAGAACATGCGGCAGATGGCGTCGCGCAACCATGCGATGCCGAGGTCGGCGGAAAACTGCATATGCATGTGCACCTGAATTTCGATGGGGGGCAATGAAAATGGCAGCGGCAGGATTCGGAACGCCTTGTTTCGATTGAACCGCTGCGCAATGCTTTTGGGAAAGATGACAGCGAGGTCGGTGTTCTGGACGATCTCCGGCGCAACCACGAAATGCGGCAGCCGCAACACGATATCGCGGCGCAGATTCAATTCCTCCAGCCATTGCTCGACCATCCGGTGACCGGTCGCGTTCGTGCTCGCATAGACATAACGTAAAGCGGCAAGGTCGTCCTTGGTCGGATTGCGCTTGCGTAGCGGATGTCCCGCTCGCACCACACACACATGCTCGTCCACGAACAGCGTCGTGCTGATGCACGCCGGGTCCAGCCCCGGCACATAACCCAGCGCGAGATCGATCTCGCCGCTTCGCATCGCGGCGCTCACGGCATCCACGGAGAAGTTCGCGACCTCGACGCGTATGCCGGGTGCGGTTCTGTCGATCATCGCGAGCAGCGGTGGCAGAAAATAGAACTCTGACATGTCGGACATCGACACGCGGAACACGCGGTGTGCCGTCGCTGGATCGAATTTCGCCAGTTGTTGGACCGCGACGTTGATGATGCCGAACGCCTGCGCGAGCGGCGCGTGCAGGCGCACAGCGGCGTCGGTGGGCACCATGCCCGTCGGCGTGCGAACGAACAGGGGATCGTCGAACATCGTGCGCAAGCGGCGCAACGCGTGACTGACGGCGGGTTGCGTGAGTCCGAGCCGCGCGCCCGCCGCCGTGAGGCTGCGCAGATCGGCAATGGCCAGAAACACGCGCAGAAGATTCAAGTCCGTGATGCCGGGGTGCGTCTTTGTCATGTCGTCCGGAACCTGTCCGTGGCGGCGCGCGACCCGTTTGCGGTCGAACGCGCCTCGCTGTTGGACCGAACTCGCGTGCCCGCGTTCGGCGCTTTCACTCGCGCGTCAGATTACCGTAAATGCTGTGCATCGGGTAATGCGGCGTGGCTCCGCTATAGGGCGGAAACGAATCGAAATCCGCCTTCATCCGCGCACGCACGGGCGACGCGAGCGCGGCGTCGAGTGAAGCGGCATCGTCGAATACGACCTTGTTGCGTTGCATGGCCGTTGCGCGCGGGTACTTCAAGGCCGAGCGATAGTCGATGCGCGTATAGATCTCCAGTTCGCGAATGCCGGGCAGTTGCGTCATCAACGGTGGATGATGCGTCAGATAATGCGTGAGCCATGCGTTGAAGTCGTCCGCTTCGCCTTCATAGCTGACGAGGTAGGTGCAACGTTCGTCTCGTGCGTCGACTGCATGCGGCGTCGGGAAATGGCGCACGGCCATTGCCTGCTGGAGGAGTGTGCAGGCGTCCATGCTTGCGGCGATGCTGTCGGCGGCGGACTGTATTGCGCTGCCCGGTTGCAGCGCGGCTTCGAGCCGTTCGAGATCGTCGAAATACCATTGCGTCACGCAGAACGGTGCCGATGCGTCGTGCCCGTCGCGCCCGGCAGGAAAATGCAGCACGAAGCGCCGCAAACCTGCCACGTCATGCGCGGCCGACTGCAAGCGCGAGATATTCGCCCGATCGAACGCGCCGCGCCCGTGACCGCGTTCGCCAATCAGAAAGAAGCACACTTCCACGCTTACCTCGCACACTGAGTGGAAAGGGATGCTGCCGCCACACCCGGCCGCGCGAGACGATGAAACTGCCGCGCGAAATAGATCAGTCCATCGCCATCCTGACGGACCGAAATCGTGTCGATCTGCACGAACATCACCGAGTGCGATCCGACGCTCTTGAGTTCTACGATCGTACCTTCGAGATTGGCAATGGCATGCGAAAGCACGGGCACGGCCGAGCGTCCCGGTTTCCATGCGTGGCGTGCGAAGCGCTCGTCCATCGGGCACGAAGTCATGCCCGCAAAGTCGCGCGCGAGATCCTGATACTCGCCGGCGAGCACGTTGATGCACACGTTGCGGTTCTCGCGCAGTACGTCGTGCATATAGCTGGCCTGGTTGATACAGACGAGCATCGTCGGCGGCTCGTCGGTTACCGAGCAGACGGCGCTCGCGGTGAGGCCACAGCGTCCGCTCGGCCCGTCGGTCGTAATGACGTTGACGGCAGCGGGCAGGCAGGCCATCGCGTCGCGAAAGCGCCGCTTCATGTCTTCGTTCGTCATCGTTTGCTCCTCGTGTTCGATCGTGCGTTGCATCAGGGATACGGCGTGACGGGCGGTATGCCGACGAACAGCGCACCCGACGCGTCATACGTGCCCTCGCCGAGAAACGCGTGCTGCGTCACGACGATCGAGTCGCGCACCAGACGCTGCAAGCGGCTCTCGCGATAAATCGCGGCGATGCCCGCCATCTGATACGCCTGCATGACTACCTCGGCGCATACGTGGGCCGCATGCGTCGCGCTCAGGCGCATCAGATTCGCCTGGTCGGGCGTGACGGGATCGCCAGCGAGAATCGTGTCCCACGCCGCTTGTGCCGACTCATAAAAGAACGCACGCGCGCTGCGCCACTGCGCTTCCGCTTTCGCGAGACCCGAGCGGTAATAGCCTCGGTCCGCGAGACGCGGCGCGCCCGTCGTCGTTTTTGTCGCGCCGGACATATCCGTCAGCAGATCGAGCGCGGCGCGCGCCAGCCCGACGTTCACGGCGGTATGCACCTGCGCCTGATACGCGACGGCGGGATAGCGATACAACGGCTCGTCGATCAGCGCGTGGCCGCCGCGCACGAAGGTCCATCGAGCATCGACGAACTTGTCGCGCAGCCGCAGATCGTGACTGCCCGTGCCCTGCATGCCGACCACGTTCCAGTTGTCGACGATCTCGACCTCGCTAGCGGGAAACACGGCGGTGAACGGCTTGCCCGCGCCCGCATCGCCCGAGTTCGCGGGCGTGCCGCCAATACCGACGCCGATCCAGTCCGCGCCTTTGCAGCCGCTCGCGAACCGCCACTGGCCGCTGACCTTGTAACCGCCCGGCGCCTGAACCGCAGGTTGCAGCGGATAGAGACCGCCCGCAAAAACCTGGTCCGGTCCTTTTGCGTAGATCTGCTGTTGCGTTTCGACAGGCAGCGAGGCGAGGTACGTATTCGCCGACCCGAACGCGGCGACCCATGCCGTCGAACCATCCGCGATCGCGATACGTTCGAGGATCGCGAGAAACTGCGGCGGCGGCAGCGCGTCTCCGCCGAAACGACGCGGCGTGCTCGCACGGTAGATGCCCGCGCGCTTCATCTTCGCGATCATGTCGCGCGGCACGTGCGAGAGCTGATCGAACTCGTCGCGGCGCCGTTCGATTTCTTCGATCAGAACGTCGAGCGAAATGGGACCGGCATACTCGGGATACGGCTCGCCCTGGTCGATGGAGCGCGGTTCGTGGGCGTAAGTCGAAATGCTGTGAAGGCTTTGCATGATGAATACGTATTGAGTGGAATGGAGAATGCGATCAGGCGGTGACGGGCTCGGCGCCCTGTTTTGCCTGCTGCCGTGCGGCGCGTGGAAAGGTTTCGGGCGCGATGCACGTCGCGATTACCGTGACGAGCGCGAGCGCAACGAGATAGATCGCGACGGGTGTGGCGCTGCGATAGTGAGCGAGCAACGCGGTTGCGATCATCGGCGAAAGGCCGCCGCCGAGTACCGACGAAATCTCGCGTCCAATGCCGAGCCCCGAGAAGCGCAGATGAACGGGCAGCAGTTCGCTGATGAATGCGGGCTGCGCGCCTTCGAGAATGCCGAGCGTGACGCTGTTGGCGAGAATCAGCGCGGCAATCACTTTCCACAGCACGCCGGAGGCGAGCAGCGTGAAATACGGATACGCGACCAGCACCATGGCAATGGCACCCGCGAGATAGACCGGCTTGCGGCCGATCTTGTCGGTGAGATGTCCCATCAGAAGCGACATGGGGATCATCAGCAGCATCGACAGCGTGAGCCCGCCGAGAATCCATGTCGACTTCAAACCGAGAAACTGACCATACGCTATCGAAAACGCGAAGAAGATGTACGACGCGCCGCCTTCGCCGAAGCGCAGGCCGAACACGGTCAGTACCTGACGCGGGCAACGGCGCAATACCTCGACGATCGGCATGCGGCTTTCGCGGTGTGTCGCCTTCACCGCGACGAAATCGGCGCTTTCTTCCACCGAGCGGCGCATCCAGAGTCCGAGCACGACGAGCACCACGCTGCACAGGAACGGCACGCGCCAGCCCCAGCTGAGGAAGTCGTCGGGCGATAGCGTCTGCGCGAGCAGGAATGCCGCTGTCGACAGCACGAAGCCGAATGCCGCGCCGCTGGGGCTCCATGCGGCAAGCGCGCCGCGCCGCGAGGCGGGCGCGCTTTCGTGAATCATCAGAATGCTGCCGCTCCATTCGCCGCCCGCAGCGAGCCCCTGCAGAATGCGCAGTAGCACGAGAGCGATGGGTGCCGCGATACCGATCTGCTGATACGTCGGCAGCAACCCCATGCACATGGTCGCGACACCCATCGTCAGGAGCGTGAGCATCATCACCGTCTTGCGTCCGTAGCGGTCGCCGATATGGCCGCACAGCACACCGCCGACAGGCCGCGCAATAAAGCCCACCGTGAATCCGCCGAATGCCGCGATCGTGCCCGTCAACGGGTCGCTGCCGACGGGAAAGAACAGCTTGCCGAACACGAGCGCGGCGGCCGTTCCATAGAGAAAGAAGTCGTACCACTCGAGTATCTGGCCAAGCACGGCTGTCGTCACCGCACGGCGGACGGTGCTTGTCTTGCGTAGGGGAGAGGAAGAGGAAAGCGTGGCTGTCGCGTGAGGATTCATGGTGTTGGGCTGAGCAAGACGTTGAAGTTTCCGCTTCCCGATCATGGAGACGGGCAAGGCGACCTGGCGATTCAGACAGACATGGGCGAACGATAGGAGCGTGCGAAAAGACCGTCAAATTCAGGCCAAAAATGGGCGACATAAATGGCATTCATGTCGTGCGCGCAGGCATCGGCACGTGTGATGGCGCAAATAAAACACGCTTATCGCCCCTGTTCTATTTGACTGATTTGACCGCGCATAACGGCGAACCTGGATTGCGGTCCTCGTAACAGCCGCGGCGCAATCATCATTCGCTGCGTCATTCAATCGAAGCAGTCGGGATGAACGGGATGACGAATCCATGAGAATCGGATCAGCAGCATTGGCCGCCTTGACGGTGGCCGGGTGTGCATTCGCCGGCGCGGCGCACGCGCAGCGTTCGGTGACGATGTATGGCATCGTCGACGATGGTTTCAACTGGACCTCGAATACGGGAGGCCACAATCTGTACAACGTGTCGAGCGGTGTCACGCAGGCGAGCCGCTGGGGGCGGCGCGGCAGGGAAGATCTCGGCGGCGGGCTCGCGGCGCTCTAGCGGGGCACACGGTCGCGGTGGAAGGGCGGGCAGTGCGGCCTGTCGCGGGTTATCCGCGCAATCTGAAGCGCTGTTTGCAGACGGCCCCGGCATTCCCGACGAAACGGTGCTGGCGCGTGATAAATGAAGCGGATTGCGCCAGTGCATCCATCGCGGTTGCCCCGGCGCGTGATTTCGATGGAATAAGCGTCTGCGCTCAGGTGTTCTGGTAAGGCAAACCACGTTACCGCCTTTACCTCTACCGGACCGTCATCATGCTTCCTTGCGCCTCGTACTCCAGCAACGTCATTCGCGCGATGCGCCCCGGCGCGCAGCAGATCGTGTACCGGGCGGCGCTGGCTTGCGTCGTTCTGACCTCACCCTTTGCGGCGAACGCCGCCGATGCAACGCCACCTTCGCTAGTGCCTGCCGGTGCCCAGCCGTTCGCCGTCATGACGGCGACAGGCGTGCAGATGTATTCCTGCGAGTTCGATAGCGGGCATCGTCTCGGCTGGGTGTTCCAACATCCGGAAGCCACGCTTTATGACGGCGCGGGTCAGGCGTCGATCCAGCATGGCGCGGGCCCGTCCTGGCAGGCGGCCGATGGCAGCCGGATCGTCGGTCGCGTGGTGGCTCAGGCACCGGGTGCGAATCCGAACAGCATTCCACAACTGCTGCTCGAAACGCACAGCACCTCAGAAGGCAGTTTGTCTGTCGCGCGATTCGTGCAGCGCCTCGACACGGCAGGCGGCGTGTCGCCTTCCGAGCCTTGTGTACGTGAGCATCAGTCGGGCAGCTCGCCGTATTTCGCGCGATACATTTTCCTGAAGTAGCGTTGTGTCCATGTCGCGCGCACCTGCAGATGCGCGCGACGTGACCCGACACGAGCAATGCGGGTACTAGGGCTTGTAACCGTCCGTCAGCGTGTTCATGAACGCGATGATGTCCTGGATCTCATCGTCGGTCATAGCGGGCTTTTCGCCCAGTTTGCGGTCAAACGGCGCGTCGGCGACGTCGATATTCGCGTGGTACTTCTCGGGCAGATCATCGTACTTTTCCGGCTTGCCTGCTGCATCGAGCGGATAGATCTTTTCGGGACTCGTATTGCGCAGGTTATAGAAGTCCATCACCTGCTTCAGGTCGTGATAGACGCCGTTGTGGAAAAAGGTGTGCCGCGTGGCGACGTTGCGCAAGGTCGGCGTCAGGAACATGCCACAGTACTGCGTGAGCGTCGCGGCGTCGGCGCGGAAAGGACCGCATACGCCCATGTCGTAGAAATTCCGGTCCTTGTTGATGGCCAGATTGCGATTGCGCGGCACGCCCAGTGCCTCGTATTGCGTGTCGGTGAAAAGCGGCGGCAAATGGTCGGCCGTCGGCTTGCTCAGATGGCATCCTGCGCAGTTGGCCTTGTCAGGATCGTTGAACAGGCGCAAGCCGCGCAACTCCGCTTGTGTCAGACGGGCCTTGCCCTGGAGCCAGTAGTCGTACTTGCTCGTGAAGCGATGAAAGGATGGGTCTTCGAACTCGTAGCGTCCCACCGCGAACATCGCTTCATCGACGAGCAGATCGGGCTGGTTGATGACCCCGTCGCCGAACAACTGTTTGAACTGGTCGAGATACTTCGCATTCAGCAGCTTGTGCACGACCTCGCCCGTGCTCTTGTTGGCCATTTCGACGGGATTCAGCATCGGGCCGATTGCCTGATCCTGCAATGTGCTCGCGCGGCCATCCCAGAACAGGCCGCCCTGCGGGACGAGCGCGGGTGCCGCGGGCGCAACGCCTGCCGTTTTCACCGCGCGTTGCGTGCCGCCTGCTGCCGTGGCCAATTGATCGAGCGTGACGGGCGCGGCGTCCATGTCGTTCTGGTCCGGGCCAATCGAGAACGGCGCCTGGCGGTACAGGTAAGCAAGCGACGGCGGCGGCCGGTAGCCCGCGTCGGTCAGATGCGGACCGCCGAGCTGCACGGACAGGTCGTTCGGCGGCCCGTACGCACGCTCGGGGCTGTGGCACGACGCGCATGATTGCTTGCCCGACGCCGAAAGCGACGGGTCATTGAAAATCTGCTTGCCGAGCAGGGCAACCGCGCTCAACGGCTGGCTCGGTGGCACGTGTAACGCGACTGGCTGCGGATTCGCGCCGGTGATGTCTTCGACGACGGCGCCGATCGCAACAGGCATCCGCTCCGGATAGATTGCCGCATAAGCGATAAAGGCGGCGCAGCCGGCGGCGATGACGGCGACGGCCCAGCCGAGCGCTCGCAGAAGCTGTCGTCTGGCGCTGGCTGGGCGCGAGGGCTCGCCGGCAGGCAGTGAGGGCGGCAAGGCGGAGTTTGGAGAGCTCATGGCGATGATGGCAAAAATGATCCGGAAAAGACGTCGAGCCAGCACGTTGCCGCGCTGGCTCGACCCACTTCGAGTTATCTGGCGTCCCGCTGCAATGGCGCCGTTATCCGGCCATATGTGAAACGGGGCGGGACGCGCGTCGGGTCAGTTGGTCGCCGGTGCAGCGGCGAGCTTCGTACCAACGGTCGGGTCGAGGAAGACGGCCGGGTTGTTGCCCGCGCCGGTCAGGTTCAGCATGCTGCGGATATCGCCCGCCGTTGCGTCGAACGAACCCGCGCCGAGGCGCTTGCCGCTGAGCCAGTTGTCTTCGATGAACTTGACGACGGACGCCTGCGTGATTGGCGTGTGGTCGACGTAGTTCTGTTTTGCCCACGGCGAAACCACGAGGAACGGCGTGCGCGTACCCGGACCGCAACGGCCGTTGACTACACCGCCGTTGATGCCGAGCGGCTGCGTCGCGCCCGCGCTGGTGCACTGGCCCTGGCCCGACAGCTGGTCGGCGCCCGTGAAGGTTGCCGTTCCGACGTGGGTGACGAGCGTGGTATCGAACGACGAGCTCTTGATGGTCGGCACGACGTGGTCGTACCAACCGTCGGAGTCGTCGTAGGCGATCACGACGAGCGTGTTCTTCCAGTCGGGCTGCTGCTGCAGGAAGTTCGTGACCTTCACGACGAATGCCTGCTCGTCGAGCGGGTCCGAATTGCCCGGATGGCCGTCGCCGATTGCCGGTGCCTTCAGGAAGCTGACCGACGGGAAGTTGCCCGCCTGCACAGCCGCGAAGAAGTCATCGCTGTCGTATTGGTGGTGAACCGGCGTGGCCGTGTTGTCGAGCGTCGGCTCGGTGTAGCCGATCATCGCCATCGAGCTCGGACGCTGGTGGGTCGGATTGGCCGTCGACGGGTAGTACTGGAACCACGCGTGGTGCTGGACATAGTCGACCGGCGCGCTGCCAAGCACGTCCGACCACGTCGAGCGCTGGCAGCCCGTCGTACCGTTCGCGTTGACCGTCTGCAGGTTGAAGCCGCCCATGAAGCCGCCCCACGTGATGTTCGCAGCGTTGAGCAGATCGCCGATGTTCTTGCCGCCCATCATGCCCGTCGGGCCGGAAGTCGCGGTTTGCGCGGCGGCCGTGCAGGTGTCGGTGGTCGGGTCGAGGTCGCCGATCATCGTGACGCCTCCCTGTCCGTCAGGAATCGCGTTGTTGCTGGTCGTGACGGTCGGGTTCTTCGGATTCGGCGTGAGCGTCAAGCCCTGATTCTGGCCCGAGATCACTTCGATGGCGCCCGGTGTCGACGGACCAAACGTGTCCGTCCACGCGTTGTCGTTCATCGCGAAGTTCTGTGCGAGGTTCCAGTACGCGGTGACCGTGTTGCCGTCGAAGTAGCCGAGCACCTGCGCCGATGAACCAAACTGGCCTGTGCTGCCGGCAATGATCGAACTGGCCGACGTGAAGAGCGGGAACGCGTCCATATTCAGGTTGTCGTCGGCAAGCTGTTCGGGCGCATAGCTGTGATTCTGGCTCTTCGTGTTTGCCTGGGAACGGTCGAGGCGGAACGGCTGCGCGGTGGTCGTGGTCAGCGCGGCGCCCAGTGTCGGCGGCGTGGTCGTCTGGCCGTTCACCGTCGCGGCGACGATGTTGGGCGAAGTCGCCTGCGCGTTCGGGTTAGCCGAGCCCGTCAGCCCAGCGGCGGCGAGCGTTGCGATATCCGTTTGCGTGCCCGACGCTGCCGTGAACGCCGGCTCGCCCGCCACGTTCTTTGCGCTCGGATAGGTGGCGAAATAGTGGTCGAAGGAGACGTTCTCGCCGAAGATCACAACGAGGTGCTTGATGGGCGTCGCGGTCGCCAGGGCGTTTTGCGCAGAAACGGCGGGCGGCGTCGACGTCGTCGTGTTGTTGTGCGAACTGCTGCCGCACGCGGCGATGGTCAACAGCGCCGCGACAGCGATCGCGCTGGGGAGTATTTTTCTGTAAAGCATTTCTCGGGGGGCTCCAGATTGCCGTTCAGCGCTCCGTTATGCGTGGAGTTGCTGGGTTTTTTTAGGTGGAATTGCAAGCTCACTTCAAGATGGAGGAGAAGCAACGGCATTGAATCATTCCCATATTGCGTAATCGAGAAACATTCCTTACCGGCCTATTACATACGTTTGCATTGCTATTGCTTTCGTTCTTATTCGGCGTGAAGCGGGGCGTGTAGCCGGATACGGCCGCTGCGCTGGTTGAACCCGAGGTTTGGCTATTGATTTGCAGTTCGCTTTTAAGTGAGATGATCGGGTTTTCCCAATTCAATGATTAGTGATCCAAACATTCTGAAATGGCGGGGCGGGGCGATTACGCCGAGTGCATTCTCAGCGCCGGCTGCTTCAAGACCTTTCGACACATTCAGTTCCATCGGCAGGGGTAGCGCGCGAGGTTGGGTCCGCCACCGGGCGTGGCCTGCCGCGTGCCTTCGCAGGGCTGTAGTTTGCAGCCGTGCTTTTCACACAGTCGTGCGAATCATCAATTAAGTATATAAAGTCGTTTGCTGAATTTAAGGGAAAACCCTAGAGTAGAGGCTTCCCGTCCCGCCGAGCAAAACGCCGTCATGCCGTCTCCCATCACCCTCGACCGCAAATCACTGATCCGCCTTGCCGTCGTCACCGTACTGACGGGCGTTGGCGCGGGCCTCGGCGGCATGCTGCTCGCGCTGCTGCTGCACGCCGTCCAGCACGTCGCGTACGGCTACAGCCTGAATGCGATCGTCGGCGGCGAAAGCTTTTTGCAAGGTGTCGATGGCGCGTCGCCCGAACGGCGCGTGATCGTCATGGCCGTCTGCGGTCTGATCGCGGGATTCGGCTGGTGGGCCGTGCGCCGTTTCGGCCGTCCGCTCGTCAGCATCAAACAGGCGGTGAAATCGCCCGACACGCGCATGCCGATGCTCAGCACGCTCGCGCATGCGCTGCTGCAGATCGTGACGGTCGCGCTCGGCTCGCCGTTGGGCCGCGAGGTCGCGCCGCGCGAAGTCGGCTCGCTGGCGGCAGGTTGGCTGGCGCGCGTCGCTGGCCTGTCGGCGAACGAAACGCGCGTGATGATCGCCTGCGGCGCGGGCGCCGGGCTCGCCGCCGTGTACAACGTGCCGCTCGGCGGCGCGGTATTCGTGCTCGAAGTGCTGCTCGTCACATTCGATGCGACCACGGTTGCGATTGCGCTCGTGACGTCGGTGATCGCCGCTGTGGTCGCGTGGATGGGGCTTGGCGACGAGTCGCAATACGCGATTCCGTCGTTCGCGCTGAGCGGCAGCCTGATTGCGTGGTCGGTGGCGACAGGGCCAGTGTTCGGCATCGCCGCATACGCGTTCTCGCGCTTCATGGATCGTGCGCGCAATGCCGCGCCGGGTGCGGGCTGGCTGATGATTCCGCTCAACGTGCTGAACTTCGCCGTGATCGGTTTGCTCGCCGTGCATTTCCCGCAATTGCTCGGCAACGGCAAGGGCACTGCGCAGCTAGGCTTCGACGGTCAGTTGAGCATCGGGCTCGCGGCGGCGCTCCTTGCGTTGAAGATTGCCGTGAGCGCGAGCAGCCTGCGCGTCGGCGCGCATGGCGGTTTGCTGACGCCGGGGCTGACGGTCGGCGCGTTACTGGCCGTCGTGCTCGGCGGCGCGTGGAATCTGATCGGCGCGAGCGTGCCCGCCGGCGCGTTTGCGCTGGTCGGGGCAGCGGCGTTTCTCGCTTCGTCGATGAACATGCCGATCACGGCGATCGTTCTGGTCGCCGAGTTCACCCACCTTGGCCACGACATGCTGTTCCCGGTGGTGTTCGCGGTTGCGGGCTCAGTTGGCGCGAGCCGCGTGTGCGCGATGCTGGCGAGCCGCGCGAGCCGAACGAGCGCCGGGGCGACGGCTATGCCGACGCATATGGCGGCAAGCGTGACGGCGAATGCGGCGCAAGAGCGGCCCGCTGCGATGAAGCTGTTGCCCGTCACGCACAAGTGAAGATCGAACGGCGCATCACGTGAGGCAAGCGGATGCGCCGCGATTCAGAAGGTCGCCCAATCGGTTTCGGCGCGGCTCGCGGCCGTTTTTTCGGCATTCGAAAACTGGGCGGCGAGCGGTTTTGCAGAAGCAGCGTCTGTCGTTTTCCTGGGTGCGGCCACGGCGGCACGCGCGACTGCCTGCGAAGGAGTCGGCGCAGCGTGCATCGCGTTTGCGTGCTGCCCGCCCGGCAACCTGAACACCGACACCAGTTCACGCAGCGTCGCCGCCTGCGACGCCATCGACTGCGTCGCCGCCGAAGCCTGCTCGACGAGTGCCGCATTCTGCTGCGTCACCTCGTCCATCTGCGAGATAGCGACATTGACCTGCTCGATGCCGCGATGCTGCTCGCCCGACGCCGCGCTGATCTCGCCCATCAGATCGGACACCTGGCGCACCGACTGCACGATTTCGCCCATCGTGCGGCCCGCCTCGTCGACGAGCGCGGTGCCGCTGTTCACGCGGCTCACCGATTCCCCGATCAGATCCTTGATCTCCTTCGCCGCCGCGGCGCTGCGCTGTGCGAGCGTGCGCACCTCGCCCGCGACGACCGCGAAGCCGCGTCCCTGTTCGCCCGCGCGTGCCGCTTCGACGGCCGCGTTAAGCGCAAGGATGTTGGTCTGAAACGCGATCCCTTCGATCACCGAGATGATCTGCGCCACCTGTTGCGAACTGGTCGAGATGCCGTGCATCGTATCGACCACGCGGCTCACGACCTCGCCGCCGCGCGCCGCCGTTTCCGACGCGCGCGCCGCCAGCGCATTGCCCTGGGTGGCGTTCTCCGCGTTCTGCCTGACGGTCGCCGTCAGCTCCTCCATGCTCGCGGCCGTTTCTTCTAGCGATGCGGCCTGTTCTTCCGTGCGCTGGCTCAGATCGGCGTTGCCCGCGGCGATTTGCGACGAGCCCGCTGCGATGCTTTCGCTGCTCGAACGCACGCGGCTGACCGTATCCTGCAGACGTTCGTTCATGTGGCGCAGCGCGCCGAGCAACTGGCTCAGTTCGTCCGTGCCATCGATGGCGATCGCCGCAGTCAGATCGCCGCGCGCGACGGTCTCGGCTACCTCGACGGAACGGCGCAGCGGCCCGATGATCGAGCGCGTGGTGACGACGGCGATGAACGCGCCCGCAAGCAACGCAAGCGCCGACAGCACGACGGTCCAGATGCGCGCACTGTGGAAGGCATCTCCCGCTTTCGCGACTTCCTCGACCGAGCCCTGATGGTTCAGCTTGATGTCGCTGTCGATCCGATCGAGCGTCGCCGTGAAGCGCGTCGACGCTTCGCCCGCCGCGACTTGCCGCGCTTCGGCCGCACTCGCTTCGCCCGCGTCGATCAGCTTTTCGATTTTCTGGTCGACTTCGAGATAGCTGGCCCACGACGACTTGATGCTGTCGTACAGCTGCTGTTCTTCGGGCGACGAGATCAGCGTCGAATAGGCGTTCAACGACTGCGCGAAAGCAGTCACGGCATCCGCGTGCTGAGCGCGCGTGGTGCGAATCTGGTCTGCGTCGGTGCTCAGCAATTCACGCAGCGACAGGCGGCGCACGTCGTCGGCATGACCGCGCATGGTGCCGAGCGTTTCGACGCTGGGCAGCCAGTCACTGCCGATACGATGCGTGCCCTCGTAGATGCGCGACGATTGCAGCAGGCCGACGCCGCCGACCGCGCAAAGCAGAAGCAGAACGATTGCAAAGCCCGCGCCGAGACGCGGACCAATCTTGAGAGTGTGGAGAAACGTCATTGCCCATTGAGATGAAGAGACGAACACGTTCTCTTAACGTCAAAGTGGTATGCGTTCTACAATTTAGTTTCAAATATGACGAATGGCCGACGGCGGCGCTACTGCGGCATTACGGCGAGGCCGTGCATGAAAGCTTGCGGAGGCAACGTTCCGGCAGCGTGTCGTCAGGCATCGGTCGACGTATTGGCGGGTGCGAACATCGACATCCTTCGCAAGATCCATTCGAGCAATTCATTCGCCGCTGCCGCGAGAGGCCGTCCCGACTTCACGAGCAAGCGCGCCTTCGCGCCCTGAAACAACGGATGATCGATCGGCACGATGGCGAGTTCTTCCGCCACCAGTTCGCGATACGCAGCGAACTCGCCGATCAGCGTGACGCCGTCGCCATGCGCGACGAAGCGCTTGAGCGCGGTCAGCGAATTGCTGGTGAGCGTCGCGCGGATCTTGATGTTCTCCGCGAACTCCAGCATTTTCGCGGCGTGGCCGATGCCGAAGGTGGCGGGCATCAGCGCGAGCGGCCATTCCAGCAGGTCCTTCACGCTGGCGGACGTGCCGCGCAACGCCAGCGGATGATCGCGTCTGACCAGCAAAACGACGGGCTGCGCCGAACTCGCGCGGTACTCGATGCGCGGATGCGGCGGCGGATTGTACGCAAGCCCGATATGCGCGCGGCTTTCGGCGACCTGGTTGAGCAGATCGTCGACGGCGAGACTTTCGATATTGATATCGAGCTGCGGATACTTCGCGCAAAACGGCGCGATCACTTCCTCGATCAGCGGATCGATATAGCCCTCGCTGACGGCCAGTTGCACCTGGCCTTGCTGAAGCCCCTTCAGCAAATGCAACTGGTCTTCGAGCTTTTCCTGCTGCGAACGGTAGCCACGCCAGAATTCGAGCAGATGCATGGCGGCCTCGGTCGGCTTGACGCCGCGCGCCTCGCGCTCGAACAGCGTCGTATCGAGTTCCTCTTCGAGCAGTCTGATCTGGCGCGTAATCACGGAAGGCGACGTGTTCAGGCTGTCCGCCGCGCCGCGAATCGTGCCGTGCGAGAGCACCTCGTGAAAGTAGCGCAGCCGTTGCTGATTGATTTCGCGCATGTCGGCGGTCTCCAGAGCGTTGAATGGACTGTCGTTGCCTTGCATGCAACGAAGTGTGAACTTAGTTGCTCTTGCTCGCGCATTTTTACCCCGACACCATGCTGGAACGCAAGCACGGAATCCAAACCCGACATACCGGAGACGAACATGACAGCACGACAGACCCTGCGGGAGAGCGACGCGGCTCGCGCCCTCTACAACCGGCTCAACTGGCGGTTGCTGCCGTTTCTTCTCGCCTGCTACATGTTTGCGTATCTGGACCGCGTGAATGTCGGCTTCGCCAAGTTCCAGATGCAGAGCGACCTCGGTTTCTCGGATGCGGCATATGGCGTCGGCGCGGGCATCTTCTTTCTGGGTTATGTGCTGTTCGAATTGCCGAGCAATCTGCTGCTGCCGAAAATCGGCGCACGCAAGACGTTCAGCCGCATTCTCGTGCTATGGGGCATCACGTCGGCGTGCATGCTGTTCGTGCGCAACGTGCCGATGTTCTACGGCATGCGCTTTCTGCTCGGCATTTTCGAAGCGGGCTTCGCGCCGGGCATGATCTATTACCTGTCATGCTGGTACGGGCCGACGCGCATGGCGCGCGCCATCGCGATCGTGTTTCTCGCCGGGCCGCTGGGCGGGATCGTCGGCGGGCCGTTGTCGGCGTGGCTGATTTCAGCGCTCTCGGGTGTTGATGGGCTGGCGGGCTGGCAGTGGATGTTTCTCGTCGAAGGCCTGCCGTGCATCGTGCTAGGCGTGCTCACGCTGTTCGTGCTGTCGAACCGTCCCGCCGACGCGCGCTGGCTGAGCGCCGATGAAAAGCAGTTGCTGGAAAGCGAAACGGGCGTGGCGCACGCGCACAACCACTCGTTCAAGGCCGTGGCGCGCGATCCGCGCGTCTATCTGCTGGCCTTCGCGTACTTCTCGATCATTTTCCCGATCTACGCGATCAGCTTCTGGCTGCCGACGCTGATCAAGGAGCAGGGCGTGAGCGACACGCTGCGTCTTGGCTGGTATGTCGCGATTCCGTATGTCGCGGCGGGGATCGGCATGTACGTCGCGGGACGCAGCTCCGACCGTACGAGCGAGCGGCGTCTGCACTGCGCGTTGCCTGCTCTGATTGGCGCGCTGTTGCTGATCGCATCGATTTTCACGCAAGGGCACCTGTTCGCGACGCTCGCACTGCTGACGGCTGCGACGGCGATGATGTGGATGGCCTACACGGTGTTCTGGGCAATGCCTGCCGAATACATCAAAGGCCCGGCGGCGGCGGGCGGCATTGCGCTGATCAATACGATCGGATTGTCGGGCGGTTTCTGGGGGCCGGCGGCAATCGGCTGGGCGCGCACGGCGACGGGCAATTCGCAACTCGCGCTGATCGTGATGGCAGTCATGCCGGTGATCGCAGGTCTGCTGATTCTTGCCAACCGGTCGACGCGCAAGCCCGTTCATGAAGCGGCCGAGTTGACGCTGAGCCCCGAATCGAACTGAGTTCGCTGAACAAGAGGACGAACGAATCATGAAGATCCTGATCGCCGGTTTTCAGCACGAGACCAACACCTTTGCGCCGACCCGGGCGTCGTATCAGAGTTTCGTTCAGGGCGAGGGCTTTCCGCCTTTAACGCGCGGCGCCGACGTGCTGACGCTGCGCGACGTGAACGTGCCGATTGGCGGCTTCATCAAGGCCGCGGAAGCGACGGGCCACGAACTAATTCCCGTCATCTGGGCGGGCGCGAGCGCGTCCGCGCACGTGACGGAAGACGCCTACGAGCGTATTGCCGGCGAGATCGTCGATGCCGTGCGCGCGGGTGGCTTCGATGCCATCTATCTCGATCTGCATGGTGCAATGGTCGCCGAGCATGTCGACGACGGCGAAGGCGAACTGCTCGCGCGCGTTCGGGGCGTAGCCGGTGATGACATGCCGCTCGTCGTCTCGCTCGATCTTCACGCGAACGTGACGGACAGGATGCTGCAACTCGCGGATGCGATCGTCGCGTATCGAACCTACCCGCATGTCGACATGGCTGAAACGGGCGAGCGTGCCGCGGCGTTGCTCGGAAGGCTGACGCATGATCGACGCCCTTTGAAACGCGCATCGCGGCGCATTCCGTTTCTGATTCCCGTGAATGCGATGTGCACGCTCGTCGAGCCCGCGCTCGGCGTGTACGAGATGCTCGCTGCGCTCGAAGACGGAGCGGTTGCTTCGCTGTCGTTTGCGCCGGGCTTTCCCGCAGCGGATTTTCCTGAGTGCGGGCCCGTGATCTGGGGTTATGGCGATGACGAAGACGCGCTCGTGAAGGCCATCGATGCGCTTCACGCGCGCATGCTCGCCGATGAAGCGCAATGGGAAGTGCGCTTTCTTTCACCCGACGAAGCGGTGAGCGAAGCGTCGCGTCTCGCGCGACATGCTGACAAGCCCGTGATCATCGCCGATACGCAGGACAACCCGGGCGTGGGTGGCGATTCGAACACGATGGGCATGGTGCGCGCGTTGTTGCGTCATCGCGTGCAGGACGCGGCCGTAGGCGTGATATGGGACGCTCAGGCGGCGGCAGCGGCGCATCGCGCGGGCGTCGGTGCGCGCATCGAACTGGCGCTGGCGGGCCGCTCGGGTGTGCCGGGCGACGCGCCGCTACAAGGCGTTTTCGAAGTCGAGCATCTGTCGGATGGGCGTTTTCGTTTCGACGGTCCGATGATGAACGGCATGCAGGGCGATCTTGGGCCGGTGGCGTGTTTGCGTATCGACGGTGTGCGGATCGTGGTCAGCACGATCAAGATGCAGATTTTCGAACGCAACTTTTTTCGCGTTGGGGGCGTCGAGCCTGAACAGATGAAGGTGCTTGTGGTGAAGAGTTCGGTGCATTTCCGCGCGGATTTTCAGGCGGGCGCGCGTGCGGTTCTGGTGGCGAAGGCACCCGGGCCGATGGCCGCAGATCCGGCGGATTTGCCGTGGCGAAGGCTGGATGAGCGTATGCGGGTGCGGCCGATGGGGCTCGTGTTTGGGGCGTGGCGTTCAGTGACTGCGAAGGAAGCGGTTGATCAATTGCAGTGAGGGACCGGGCGGCATACGCCCCGAGCTTGCACATCGCCGCCCTTTCCGGCGAAATGACGCATCCTCAACGCCCGCGCATGCACACAAGCCCATGATCTCCTTCGACACCGACGGCCATCGCTTCAACCTCCGCGCGGTCGCCGTCATCACGACAGGCGACCACGTCCTGCTGCACATGCTGGAAGGCGACGAATACTGGTCGCTGCCGGGCGGCCGCGTCGAGGCGGGCGAGGACGCGGCCACAGCCGTCGCGCGCGAGATGCGCGAGGAACTGGATATCGAGGTGCAAGTCGGGCACTTGCTGTGGATCGTCGAAAACTTCTTCGCGGGTGGTGGTCGCCCACATCACGAAGTCGGCCTGTACTTCGCGACGGAAGTCCCGCGCGACGCTCGCATCCTCGATCTCGACGCGCGCCACTCAGGCAGCGAACAGGGCCGCAAGCTCGAATTCGCGTGGTTCAACCGGCACGCACTGGCAAGCATCGACGTGCGGCCCGCGTTCCTGCGTCACGCGCTCGCGCAGGACCCGCTTCAGTTCGCGCACATCGTGTGTCGCGACCTCGCCTAGCCCTTTCTTCTGCCGGCATCACACATACGATCGCTAAGGCTTGGCGAATTTTAGCGTCATGCGATCCGATTCCCCGATTGCAGCAAAGCGCGACCTGTCGACGTCACCGCCTTGATAAGTGGGCGGCAACGACCACACGCCATGCGGATAATCCTTTGTGTCTTTCGGATTCGCGTTGATCTCGCTGCGCGCAACCAGAACGAAGCCGGCCGCTTGTGCGTGCTCGATGACGAACGCTTCCGTCACGTAACCGGAATCGATCATTTGTTGCTCAGTCGTTCCTGGCCGTGCGCGGTGCTCCTCGACGCCGAGTTCGCCGCCATGTTTCAGCGCGCCGTAGAAGGCGCGCAGGTTCGCATCGAATTGCCCGTCCTTGATCCAGTTATGAATGTTTCGAAAGGTGAGCACACGGTCGAATCGCTCATTCGCGTCGAAGCCGTTGAACTGGCCTGCGTGCAATGTGCCGACCACAACGTTTCCGTACACCGATGGCGCGTTCGCGAGCTTGCGCCGATAAGCCGTATCCGTCGCGCTGTCTTCAGCGGCGAGATCGGCGGACGGACTGACATATTGCGCCTCGTAAAGCTGCCCCGCGTTGCGCAAGTAGGGCGCCAGTATGTCCGAATACCATCCTCCGCCCGGGGCGATCTCCAACACTGTCTGCGCCGGACCGAGATCGAAAAACTGCAGCGTTTCTCGCGGATGACGATAGACGTCGCGCGCACGCGCCTGGCTGCTACGCTGCGACCCGCTAATGGCGGCATCGAGCGACATGGCGCTGGCACCTTGCGATTGCGAATCACGCGATGCAGTTTGCGAGTTCAGCGACGAGGACGCGCAGCCTGTCAGTGTGAACATAAAAAAGGTGGCGGCAATCGTGGCAATCGTGATTGCGCGCGCACGGTCATGGCGAGTAGCGGACATGGAGTCGATTCAGGTTTGAGATGCGGGATACGATACGCGTTTCCTGAGCCATCTGCTTCTTGGGCATTTCCGCCGCCGGCGCGGCGATGTGCGCCTGCCTGCTCAATCACGAGCAAGCCGCCTCGCGCAACCGATGCGAACGCGCAACACGTCATCGTGGTCGGCAGGCTTACAGTCGCTTACTATCCCGTCTCCACAACAAAAAAACGCTAACCCGGCGCGAATCGGTGAGACCACTCATGAACCCTGCACGGCAATTCGTAGTTCCGTTGAGTGCATCAATGTTCGCTATCGGCGTAGCCGCGAATACCGCACATTCCGCGGAACCTGCATCAGATGCCACGCCCGACGCTGAAGTGGACGTCTCCAAAAGCCACGAAGTCTCGACGAGCGATCTTCATAGCGGCCTCGGTGAATTCTGTTTCTTCGCCCACCTGCCGCCCGCCGATCAGAAATACAAGGTCATCAAGAACATCAAGATCGGCAAGGGCTCGTACGGCAGCGTTCAGGACATTCTCCCGAAGATGGCGGAGTACGCCCAACTACGCGGAGCGGACGCCATCGTCGAGTACAACGGATCGCAGCGCTTCGGCTTCTGGCCCTGGCGTATGGTCCGGCCCGTCGTCCGGGGCGTTGCCGTGCAATGGACTGATCCGAAGCCTTCCAGTTGCGAATCCATCGGCGGCACCAGGCTGAGGACGATCCTTTCTTCGGGGCAACCACCCGCACAGTAACAAAAGCGGTCTTGTGCCCGAGTGGAGGCTGTTCGCGAGGTTTCGGGAAGGCCTCCCGCTTCTCAGGGCGAAGTGTGCGGGCAACGCCAACAGTTATCGCTCATCTGTTGGGCGAAGGGCGGCGCGCGGTGTTTCGCAGCCGGTTGCCGGCAAACACAATCTCGTTTTGAATCAATGGCGTAGAGCGGCACGACGAATTGGCACGTCGCATGCAATGTTGGTTTCGAGCCAGCGTTGCGTTGCGCCGAATGGCGTAAAACGGCATCGGGAGGCTTCGAAACACCGGGAGTCTACCCATGCAGCTCAATCGACTGCGCCTCTGCCTTCTCCAGTGCCTGTTCGTGGCCGCGGTGGTTTTGCCTGCCGTTGCGAGTGCCGCGAGCCTGCCGGTCGCGCAACGCCTCGCATCCGGTCCGAACGACGCGAGCCCCGGCGATTCGGCCACGCCTCGCGCACTGAAGGCCGGTTTCGAGCGCCTGCGCGCCGGGACATGGTGGGAAGCCAATCGCAAGATCCGCCCGGAACTCGCGCAAGTCGGCGACCTGATGTTCCTTCTGCCGCTTGCTGACAGGAACCTCGAACCATCATCGGATGCAATCGGCCGCGTGCAGCGCCTGCGCGAAGCGCTGCGCAGCCACCTGACGCGCGAGCCCGCCGGCTGGGGCCGCCTAGTTGCGCAGGTGCGGGCAGAGCGCGTCAAGGCGGGCGATGCGTCTGCCGTGCTGCTCGCCGACGCGCTCGTCAACGAGGTTCGCTACCGCGACGGAACCGACGGCAGCTACTACGCGCCGGCGCGGTTCTTTGCCGAAAGCGGCGTGTGCAAGGATTTCGCCGTCGCCAAGTACCTGCTGCTGCGCGACGCGGGTTTCGACGTCGCGCGGCTGCGTCTCGTGTCGCTCGCGCCGCGCTACAACAACACGCCGGACGATTGGCATGTCATCCTGGTCGTGCAGATCGACGGCGCCAGCGAACCGCTCGCACTCGATTCGCCGGGCGCCCCGAGCGCGAAGCGCGCCAGCGACACGGCCAACGAAGCATCGGCTTCGAGCGGACCGTCCGCGCTGCTCGGCGCGATCCTCGCTGGCCGCGAGCCCGCCAACGCAGTGCTGCGCGCACCCGCAGGACCGCTTGCCGCGCCGCTCAGCCAGTCAGGCCAGGCGCGGCGGCCGCTTGCGACCGTGTTCAACGAACAGGGCAGCCGGTCGTTCGAACGCGCCGCGCCGGGCGCGCCGCGGCGCGCGTCGGCGGCCGGGCGGCGCGCGAACGCGATGTATGTCGACGAGATGGGCGAGTCGTGGAAAGTCGACGGCTCCGCGACGTTTCCGAAGTGGCGCGTCGCCGTTGACGAGGCAGATGCGCCCGCGAAACCGCGTGCGGCGGCAGGACTGATACGCGTGGCGGCACGCTGACCGAGGCGGGCATGGCGCGCGCCTTTCGCCGTGAGGCCATGATCAGGCATAAACCGACAACAATGAATTGCCCTGTTTGTGCTCACATCCGAGCGGTCGCCGATCTACACTGCATCCGCTGAGGCCGCAAAGGCGGCGCGCGAAACACTCCCCGGAGAAAACTTATGAAACTCGTTCAGCTCATCGTCGCTGCATCTATTTTGATCCCGGCTGTCTCTTCGTTCGCGCAGTCGACGCCGCCAGCGATGAATGACGACGTCAGGGCACAACTCGCTCAAGAGAAGACGTACCGATATTCGGATTCCAGCAATCGGGATCAGGCTTCAATCAGTGATGCAAAACGTAGTGCGACGCTACCGCACCAGATAACCGGATTGGCCATGGGCCGTTACTCACTATCAGTCGTGCGCCCTTCGCTTTAACCCTGTCGATGATGGCTGTGGCGCGCCCGTCCGCGTCACAGTCGAGATACCTGACTGCCGCACCCAACGCTAGCTGGCGTCGTGCTGCAGATATTTGTGAGCGAACGCGATTGCCATGCTGCCCTCGCCGACGGCTGAAGCGACGCGTTTGACAGGGCTCAACCTCACATCCCCACAGGCAAACACGCCAGGAACACTCGATTCGAGGAGGTAGGGATCGCGGCTACAAGACCAGTATCCCGCCTTGACGACGTCGTCGCCGGTGAGAACATATCCGCGCGCATCGCGCGCGATTTCCGTCGGCAACCAGCCGGTTTCGGCATCGGCGCCGATGAACACGAACAAGCCGCCGCAATCGTGCCGGCTCACTTCCGCACCTGGCCCTTCGCGTATGTCGATCGCCGTCAGATGGCTATCGCCGTGTGCGCCGACAACTTCTGAACGCAGTTGCACCGCCACGTTCGACTTGCTGCGAAGCTGCTCGATCAGATAACGCGACATGCTCTTCTCAAGTGAATCGCCTCGCAAGACGAGCGTCACCATGCGTGCATGATTGGCAAAGTACAAAGCAGCCTGGCCGGCCGAGTTTCCACCGCCGATCAGATAGACGTCGAGTCCATGCGTGGCGCTCGCTTCGCTGCGTGACGCGCCGTAGTAAATTCCTTTGCCGATAAACCGGTCGAAGCCATCGATCGCGAGGCGGCGCCACGTGACGCCCGTCGCGAGAATGATCGTTCGCGCATGGATGACGTCGCCTCCGTCGAGGTGAACGTTACGCCCGTCGACATCGATTCGAGCGATTGATCGTGTCACCAGAATCTCGGCACCCAGCCGCTTTGCCTGCTGCAAGGCACGGCTTGCGAGTTCGTCGCCCGACACACCGTTTGGAAAGCCAAGGTAATTCTCGATACGCGACGAAGTCCCGGCCTGCCCGCCTGGCGCTTCGCGCTCCACCACGACGGTGCGCAAGCCTTCCGACGCACCGTACACTGCGGCAGCAAGACCTGCCGGGCCACCACCGATGATCAACGTGTCGTATGCGGCAAGGCGGGGCTGCGTCTGCAGACCCAGTAATCCGGCGAGCTGGCGTGTCGCCGGCCGGCAAAGCACCGTCCCGTCGACCAGTCGCAACGCCGGGCAATCCTCCTCTGGCGGGCGCGCGCCAGGCCAGCGCGCTGGCAGTTCAGGCGCGTCGGGTGTCATCCAGTCGCAGCTGATCTGGTTGCGGGCCAGGAACTGGCGCAACGCGGTACAAGCCGTGTCCCAGCGATTGCCGACAAGGGTCACGCGGGGCTTGGGCGGCTCGGCGGAGAGGCCCTGCAGTCCGCCGATGCGCTCGCGGGCGAGGGCGCCCATCTTCAACGCAACTTCCGGCGACGCGGCGGCGAGTGTGTAGTAGCGCTGCGCGTCCACGCGCATCACACGCGATGGCTCCGCAGCCCGATAGGCGCCCGGAAACGGGGAACTCAGCGCGAGCGGCACTTCGCCGAAGATGGTTCCGGGCAGTCGCCAGCCCAGTGTGCGCTCGATGCCGTCGAACGTCTTGATGACTTCCATCTTGCCGGTCAGAACGGCGTACAACGCGCGCTCGCCACCTTCATGGACCGCGAATTCACCCGCGCACAGATGCAGGTCGGCGGACGTGTGCGCGAGATTTTCCAGCTCGTTGTCGGGGAGTGTCGAGAACAGGGGAATTGCCCGGATGTCGTCGATTGTGAGCATGGCTACGTCCAAACAGGGCAGATGAGGTGAAGCTCGATCCACGGACAGCAGACAGACTCAGCCAGTATATGACCTCACAAGGCAGGCGCAAGACGCCTGGCTAACCGCTCGCCGACGACAGCGCTAAACGCTTGCGCTGCAGGAAGCGGCGCACAGCCGGATCGCGCGCCAGGCCGATCGCGAGATCGTACGCGCAGCATGCTTCGGCCGTCGCGCCGACCCGCGCCAGCAGATCGGCGCGCGCAGCCCAGTACGGCTGATAGTCGGCCAGCCGCGGATCGTCTGCATACGGCTCGAGCGCGTCGAGCGCTGCCGGCGCGCCGTCCCGTTCCGCGAGCGCGAGCGCGCGATTCACCGCGACCACCGGCGACGCTGCGATTGTGTGCAGCGCATCATAAAGCTGGACGATCTCGTCCCAGTTCGGGCGGTGCGTGCGGCAGCGGTGCACATGTGCCGATTGCAGCGCGGCTTCGAGCTGAAAACGCCCGATTGCGTTAAACGCACTCGCGCGATGCAGCAATGCGTCGGCTGCGTCGATCATCGGCGCTTTCCATGTCGCCGGGTCCTGAGCCGACAGCGGAACGTAGTCGCCGGCGGCATCGCGTCGTGCGTCGCAACGCGCCTGCGCGTACAGCATCAGCGCGAGCAGCCCCAGCGTCTCCGGCTCCTCGGGCAGCAGTTCGACGAGCAGTTGTGCAAGAAACAGCGCTTCACCTGTGAGATCGCGTCGCTCGGTATCGCCGCCGACCGGGTCGGTCCAACCTTCCGCAAAGACGGCATACACCGCTTCCAGCACCGCCGCGAGCCGGCCGGGCAACTCCTCGCGCTCGGGCACGCTGAACGGAATGCCCGCTTCGCGGATCTTGTTCTTCGCCCGCCCGAGGCGCTTGCTCATCGCCGCAGGTGACATCAGGAACGCCGACGCAATCGTCTTCGCTTCGAGCCCGAGCACCACCTGCAGCATCAGCGGCGTGCGAATCGCGGCTTCGAGCGCGGGGTGCGTGCACGCGAATAGCAGTGCAAGCCGCCGGTCTGGCAACATGCCTGTTTCACGTTCGTCGATCTCGTCGGCGAGGATCGCGAGCTGGTTTACCACTTCGTCGCCGACGCGGCGATGGCGCGCCCCGTCGATCGCACGGCGGCGCGCGACCGTCATCAACCACGCTTCGGGATTGGCGGGACAGCCGCGCTCCGGCCAATCGGCGAGCGCGGCCGCGAACGCGTCGGCCAGCGCGTCTTCGGCTGCGGCGACGTCGCGCGTGCGCATCGCCAGCAGCGCGACGAGCTTGCCGTAACCGCGGCGCGCGACCGCCTCGGCCATCGAGCGCGCGTCGCGGTCAGCGTGACGGTCGCCGCCGCGCAGAGTCATGCAGCGGATGGCGCATCGTAAGGGGCCGTCCAGACCGGGCGCACTTCCATGATGCCGTGCGCCGCGCCGGGACAACGCGACGCCCACGCGATCGCCGCGTCCAGGTTCGGCACGTCGATCAGGTAGTAACCGGCAAGCTGCTCCTTCGAATCGGAAAAGGGTCCGTCAAGCACCTGCGGCTTGCCGTCGACGAGCCGCACCGTGGTGGCCGTGTTCGTTTGCTGTAGCCGGTTTGCGCCCGCCAGTACCTCCGCTTTCTTCAACGCTTCGGTGTACGCGTGATACGCGGCGACGCCTTGCTGCCGCTCGCTATCCGTCATCTGGTGCCAGCGGCCTTCTTCTGAGTAGATCATCAACAGGTATTGCATGTGAGTCTCCGTCATGAGGTTGAGGCGGGTGAGTTCGTTAGCCCGCCATCACAATGACGCACGGGCCGCATGCTGATGGACAGGTTGCATCGAAAAATTGTGGACGGCACAGCCGCGTTACCTGTTCGCTTCCGTCGAGGATCGACTCTGCGCAGGACTATCGACTTCATCGCGCCACTGCCGGCCGGCTAGAGTGTCTGCGATGCCTCACTGTATTGTTCGTTCTTCATGGCACACTGCCACAAGCAAGAGGAGAGTGTGAAGCCACGCTCCAGCGAAGGTCAGCAAACTTGCCGATTGTTGCCGCGCAGCATGCCCGACCGGTGTGACGCGACGGCTGGCGATGCCGTTGAAGGTGGCTTTCGTTAGAATCTGTGTTCGATTCTTTTGTTCGTCCATTACCGGAGGCGAATGTGCCAGGTCTACTTCCCGATGTCGACCGCGAGGGTCTCCTCGAGTACTCAGTCGTGTACACCGACCGATCAATCAATCACATGTCGCAGCTCTTTCAGGGCGTCATGCGCGATATTTCCGACGCCCTGAAAAAAGTCTACAACGCGAAGGCGGCTATTGTCGTCCCGGGCAGCGGGACTTTCGGCATGGAAGCCGTGGCCCGGCAGTTCGCGACGAACCGGAAGTGTCTGGTCATCCGCAATGGCTGGTTCAGTTTCCGCTGGTCGCAGATTTTCGACATGGGCGGCATTCCGTCTGAATCGGTGGTGTTGAAGGCGCGTCCCGTCGACCCAGGACGGCAGGCCGCCTATGCACCGCCTCCCATCGAGGAAGTGGTCGCTGCGATCAAGGAACACAAGCCGGATCTGGTCTTTGCGCCGCATGTCGAAACCGCATCCGGGATGATGCTGCCCGATGCCTGGTTGCGCGCGGTGGCTGACGCCGTGCATGCCGTCGGCGGCATGTTCGTGCTGGATTGCATCGCCTCGGGCACGGTCTGGGTGGACATGCAGGCGAGTGGCGTCGATGTCCTGATCAGCGCGCCGCAAAAGGGATGGAGCGCATCGCCATGCTGTGCATTGGTCATGCTCAGCCCGCTTGCTCGCGAAAGAATCGACGCGACGACCAGTACCAGTTTCGCTTGCGATCTTCGCAAATGGCTGCAGATCATGGAGGCCTACGAAAACGGCGGCTTCGCGTACCACGCCACGATGCCCACGGACAGTCTCGCGGTGCTGCGTGACGTCATGAAGGAGACCGAGGCATACGGCTTCGACAAGGTGAGAGCGGAGCAGCTTGAACTCGGCAAGCGCGTTCGCTCACTGCTGACTGCCGCAGGTTTCAAAAGCGTCGCGGCCGAAGGTTTTCAGGCGCCGGGTGTCGTGGTCAGCTACACGGACGACGACGGCATACGATCAGGCAAGAAATTCGCCGATGCGGGCTTGCAGATCGCGCCTGGTGTCCCGCTTCAATGCGACGAGGGTGAAGATTTCAAGACCTTCCGCATTGGGTTGTTTGGCCTGGACAAACTGCATGACATCGAAGGTGCGGTCGCCAGGCTCGCCAAGGCGCTGGACAAAATTCGTTAGAGCGCTTTTCCGGAGCCGGTGCGCATGACTCGTTCCATGCGCACGATCCGGCCGTTTCCGATGTTGAGCGGCAGGGGCAGTGCGACAGTTGCAACGTGTCGTCGAACCGCGAGTTGTGCGGGCAACAGATGATTCGCTCAGCTGTACGATCCGCCGCAGACGAGAACGCCCGTCAAGGGGCGCCTTTCTCGTCTATCACACGTTTTGCTGCGTTAAGTCCTGTTGCCAAGGCGTCGTCCACCGTGTCGAAGACCCGATTTCCTTCTGAGACGAGTGCGATCGGTGCGCCTACGGGTCTTCTCGGGTCCTCCGTGCAGATACTCACCACGGCAACGTACCCCACCGGGGGCCCATATGTGAATTCGCTTGATACAGCCCGCACGGACTCAAGCTTCACGGAGACCTCAAAGCCTTTGTACGAGTACGTCTTTTCCATTGATCGACTCCCTGCATGGCAGACCGGCGCAACGTCGGCGACAGGGCCAGCACGCCTGGTCGCGCATGATGCTATTCCTGAATGCTCAAAAACGGCCCCTAGCCGCTGCAACCGCCAGACCTGAGGCATTCGACGTATCGGTTATAGGCTTCAGCCCTACAAATACCCGCTCGTCGATCCGGGGAGTCGCCGCATGCCTGAACATTGCCTTTATAGGATTCGGCGCAATTGTTTTTGACCTGATCGCAATCCGACGCAGCAAAGCATGCGCTTGAAAGGACCAATAGCACGCCAACCAGAAGATGTCGCATGGTGACCTCCCGCTACCGCCACGAGATTCGTGCAACAGGACCGTTGGCGACAAGTGTATCGAATTATTTGCCGCTCGAATGAAGAAGTGCGCGATGTTCATCGGGTTCGAGCCGTGTCCGGTGCTTCGTCGTACGGCTTGCCGGCGCGGCGCTTTTTCAGTGGCGATCAACGCCGATCTTTTAACCATCGATCTGCACGATGCGATCAGCGCGGTAACCGCTAGAATTGCGGTTTTAGCCGGAATACACCCATGTCTTTTGCCTCGCTTGGCCTGATCGATCCCTTGCTGCGTAATCTGCAGGACCTCAATTACCGGACACCTACGCCGGTGCAGGTCAAGGCGATTCCTGCCGTGCTCAGTGGCAAGGACGTGATGGCAGCGGCGCAGACGGGCACTGGCAAGACGGCGGGCTTTGCGCTGCCGCTCCTGCAACGGCTGGTGCAACATGGCCCAGCCGTGTCCAGCAACCGCGCGCGCGTTCTCGTGCTGGTGCCCACGCGTGAACTGGCTGAACAGGTGCTGCAAAGCTTTATCGAATACGGCAAAGGGCTCGACTTGCGATGCCTGGCCGCCTACGGCGGTGTGAGTATCAATCCGCAGATGATGAAGTTGCGCAAAGGCGTGGATGTGCTCGTTGCCACGCCGGGCCGCTTGCTCGATCTGAATCGGCAGAATGCAGTGCAGTTCGATCAGGTGCAAACGCTGGTGCTGGATGAAGCCGACCGCATGCTGGATCTGGGCTTTGCGCGTGAGCTCAACGCCGTCTTTGCTGCATTGCCCGTTCAACGCCAGACCCTGCTGTTCTCCGCGACCTTTACCGACGATATCCGCGCCATGGCGGCGAACATTCTGCACAGCCCGGTGCATATCAGCGTCAGCCCGCCCAACGCCACGGCCAGCAAGATCAGGCAGTGGGTGGTGACGGTGGATAAAAAGAACAAGCCCGATCTCTTCATGCACCTTGTGGCTGAGAACAACTGGAAGCACGCACTGGTCTTCGTCAAGACCCGCAATGGCGTGGATTACCTGGCGGCCATGCTGGATGAAGCGGGCTATGCGGTCGACACGATCCACGGCGACAAACCGCAACCCGCGCGCCTGCGTGCGCTGGAGCGCTTCAAGACGGGCGAAGTCCAGATGCTGGTCGCCACCGATGTGGCTGCGCGCGGGCTGGATATCGACGATCTTCCGCTGGTGATCAACGTCGATCTGCCGATCGTGGCGCAAGACTATGTGCACCGTATCGGCCGGACGGGCCGCGCGGGCGCCAGCGGCGTGGCGGTGTCCCTCGTGTGCGCCGACGAAGCGCCGCAACTGGCCGCGATTGAAGCGCTGATCCGGCAAACGCTGCGGCGTGAAGAAGAGCCGGGTTTCGAAGCCGAGCATCGCGTGCCGCAAACCAGTGCGACGGGCGAGATCATCAAGAAACCGAAAAAGCCCAAGAAACCCAAGGTGCCGCAAGCTGCGCCGGGCGCCATGCAGGTGCCCGGCAAAAAAGCGCGCCCGCAGAGTGGCGCAGACAAACGCAAGCCCGCGGCGCCGCGCGCCGTGGCCGCGGGCAAGGGCACAAGCTTGTCCAGCGGCAGCCCGTTCAGCGCGCAAAAGCCGCGCAGCAAACCCGCCGGCAAGCCAGCTGCGGGTTCACGTAAGCCGGCTGGCAAACCCGCCGGTAGTCGCGGCAAGCGTCAACCCTGATCTGGGCAGGCGTAACGCCAGCACTGGCTGAAGCCGGCGGTTCGCGGCCCGCTAGCCGATAGCGGCGCCGCTTCGGCGTGCATCAGGCCAGAGCGGGTAACGGCGCACTGAATCCTGGGTCCATCACAATTCGTGCGCAGGCGCTCGTCACTCATCAACTTTTCGCGAAGTCCGGAACGCCGCCAGCGCCGCATCCACCGCACGCCGCGCTCCGTCGAACCCCGCCTCCGCTAGCGCCGCGCGCACACCCTGAAGTTCCGCCAGCAAGGCATCACCTGCCGAATCCTCGAGCGCAGCAGCAAGCACCCGCCCGCGTGCCGCGAACAGTCGCGCCCACGGCAAAGGCTCCGCGCGTGTGTACTGCTCCAGCGCCTCGATATAGCGTCGCGCGCCTGCCGGGTTCCGCGCCGACAACATCGCCTCGATCGCATCGCGGTAGAACCACAGATGATTGTGACCAACCGCACCGCGCCGCAGCAGATCGGCGCCCTCGGCAAGCAGGCGCGCCTGCTCGGCGTCGTCGACAGCGCGGCTCAGCGCACTCAATGCCTTCGGCGCGCTGAACTGCATGCCGACCTCGCGGCACAACGCCAACGACGCTCTCAGGACGCGCGCCGCCTCGTCGCGCTGACCGCTTTCGAGCAACAGACGCGCTTGCATCTCGAGGTTCTGCGCCTCGAAGCGGCGCGCGCCGAGTTGCCGGATCAACCGCATCTCCTGATCGAGATGAACCTGTGCCGCGCGCACGTCGCCCGTTTCGTAGCACGCGAACGCGCCCAGCGTTTCGCATAGCAACTGCGCGCGCGGCTGCCCAACGAGCGCCGCCTCGCGCGACGCCGCGACGGCATCGACACAGGCCTCGCGCGCCTCGTTCAGATAGATGCGGCTAAAGCCTTGCATCGACCGGTTGGCTACTTCGATGCGACCGAAACCGTGTTCGCGGCTCAGCGCGACGCAACGGCTGAAGTGCTCGAATGCCGTGCGCATCCGGCCTTGCGCATAGGCGGCGTCGGCGAGACCGCCCAGCGCGCGCGCCTCCGCTTCGGGCGAGCCGAGCCGCTGCGCGTACGCGAGCCCGCGTTCGTGTTCGATCCGGCAGTCGTCGATCCGTCCGAGCGGGAACAGGATATTGCCGCGCAGATGATGCAGGCGAGCAAGTTCGCTCGCGCTCTCTGCGCGTTCCGCTATCTGCTGCGCGGCGTCGAGCAACGCCAGCGCTTCGCTCAAGCCCTCGCTGACCCGCAAGCCTTCCGCGAGTCCGAGCTGCGCGGCGCAACGGCTGGCGTCATCGGGCGCCGCATCGACAGCCGGGCGATAGGTGGCAATCGACGCGGCAATATCGCCCAGATCGCGCTGCAACTCGCCCTTGAGACACGTCAGCGCGTGCGTGTCGTGCGGCAACTGCGCGATCCGAAGCCCCCGCTCGATCAGATGCAACGCGGATTCCGTGAAATGCGCGGCCCGCTGGGCGCGCGCCGCATCGAGGCAAGCCTGCGGCGCGCGCTCGTCTTCGGCCCGATCCAGGTGCTGGGCGCGCAGCACGGCGTCGCTATCTTCAAACCAGTCGGCGGCGCGGCGATGCAGCTCGCGCCGCCGCGCCCGCAGCAGCGTCGAGTACGCGCTTTCCTGAATCAGCGCGTGCGCGAACAGAAAGTCGTCGCCTTCGGGCAGCACGAGTGCGTTGGCGACGAGCGTGCCGCAGTCGTAGCCCGGCTCGTCGATCAGCCGTCTGAGCAGCGCCAGCCCGAAGCGCTGGCCGATCACCGATGCCGCCTGGAAGGCCGCGCGGTCGCGCGCTTCCAGCCGGTCCATGCGCGCGAGCACGAGACTCTGGATCGACGCCGGCACCGCATCGCCGCTGCCTTCTTCGGCGTTATGCAGAAGCTGTTCGAGAAATAGCGGATTGCCGTCCGCGCGTTCGATGCAGGCAAGCGCCACGCGCTGCGTCGCATCGATGAAATTGCCCGCCAGCGTCAGCGCTTCGTCGCGGCGCAGCGGGCCGAGATCGATCGTCGCAAGCGGCGTGTCGCGCATGCGGGCGCGCCATGCCGCATCGAGCGGGTCGCCTTCGATGCGCGAGGTCATCACCAGCAGTCCCGTGCCGCCTCCAATGCCGGACGCGAACGCGGACAGATAGCCCAGCACTTCGGCATCGGCCCAATGCAGGTCTTCGACGACAATCATGCTCGCGCCGCGCCGGCATGCGTCAGCCGTCAGCGCCGCGACGACCGCCTGCTTGCCGCGCTTGCGGGCGGCGTGATCCATCGCGTCGTAGAGCGTGCGCCATTCGCCCGATTGCGGCAGATCGAGCAGATCGTCGAGAAAGACACGCTGTTCGGGCTGGATCACGCCATTGCGGCCAAGGCGCGCGGCCACGGCCTTGCGCTCTTCGATATCCGCCGCGGGCGACAGGCCCAGCAGGCTGTCGATGATCGCGCGCACCGGGTCCTGCCCCTTGCCGACGCCGAAGTCGAGCACGAGCCCCCGGTGCACCGCGAAGCCATGCGCGTGAGCAAACACGCGCATTTCGTCGACCAGCCGCGTCTTGCCGATGCCCGCATCGCCGCGCACATAGACGGCGTGTCCGGCGCGCTGGTCGACGCAGGCGCGCACGATGCCACGAAACTGTTCCAGTTCCGCCTTGCGCCCGACGAAGCGGCTGCGGCTCGCCCGCGCGGGCTCGCGCACCACGCAGGAGAGGCGCCACGCGCGCGCCGGCACGTCGATGCCCTTGAAGTGCATCTCGCCCATCTGCTCGCAAACCGCGCTGTCGCCGAGCGCGCGCCGCACGCCGTCGGACAACAGCGTCTGCCGTGCGCCCGCCGCCGAGACCAGCCGCGCGGCGAGATTCACCGCGTCGCCATGCACCGTGTAGTCCTGCGCATCGGCCCGGCTGACGGCACCCGCCACCACCTCGCCGCTGGCGATACCGATATGCGCCTGCAAGCTCCGCGCGCCTTTCGCACTCAGTTGGTCGAGCGCGTCGTGAATATCGAGCGCGGCGCGGGCCGCGCGCAGCGGATCCGTTTCGTGCGCCCGCGGCGCGCCGAACAGCGCCATCACGGCATCGCCTATGTGCTTGTCGATGGTGCCGCCGTACGCGAGCACGATGCCGTCGACCAGCCCGGTGAAGCGGCCGATCAGTTCGCGCAGTTCTTCGGGATCGAGCGTTTGCGAGAGCGCGGTGAAGCCGCACAGGTCGGCGAAGAGCACGGTGACCTGCCGGCGCTCTTCCATTGGCGCGCTGACAGCGGGCGTGGCAGGTCGATCGAGGGCGGGCTGGGCCGCGGGCGGCGCATCGGCGCCCGAAGGCGGCATCTGCGCAATCGCCGCCAGCAGCCGCTTGCGATGCCCGAGCGAGCGAACGCCGAGTTCCTTCAGATCCGCGTCAGTGAGCGCGGACAGCGTCGCCGCGTCGATGTCGTTGTCGGCAAAGGCCTGTGAGTATTGATCGAGCCCAAGTCCGGCCAGCCACAGTTCGATATCCATCGTCATCGCCGGAATCTGTTTCCCGTTGCGCGCTTAAAAGATAGAACGGCACTCGCCTTGTCTAGTGTAGGTGTTGCGCACCGCTTGAGGTGTGCGGGCGCGTTCGTGGCGCCATACGAGGGTCAGTGGCAAGCCGCCGAGCGGTCATTCCCCCGCCGGTCATGCCTCCCTGGCATACCTGCTATGCCGCTGCGCACTCTGTTCAGCCATTCTTGCCAACCCCATTCTCTTGCCACGGCTTGCCGCGACGCTGGCGATCACAAGCTGCATCGTGTCGAGCACCATCCACAGATCAGGAGAATCACCATGGGTAAGCTTCAGGGCAAAGTTGCGGTCATTACGGGCGGAAGTAGCGGAATCGGGCTCGCAACCGCGACGCGATTCGTCGCGGAGGGCGCGTATGTCTTCATCACGGGGCGTCGTCAAACAGAACTGGAAAAGGCGAAGGAGATCATCGGCTCGAACGTAACAGCGGTTCAGGGCGACATCGCCAGCCTTGATTATCTGAATCGCCTCTACGAAACGGTGCAACGCGAGAAGGGCGGTTTGGACATCATTGTGGCAAGTGCAGGATACGTCGCTTCGTTGCCAACGGAGTCCGTAACGCCTGAACACTTCGACAAGACTTTCGACATCAACGCACGCGGTACGTTCTTCACGGTGCAAAAGGCGCTGCCGCTGCTGCGCGACGGCGGCTCTATCGTCGTCGTTGCTTCCGGGATGCACATCAAGGGTTTTGCGGACTTTGGCGTCTATGCGGCGACGAAGGCGGCAATCCGTTCGTTCACCCGGACGTGGGCGTCGGAATTCAAAGGTCGTGGCATTCGCGTCAACACGCTGAGTCCGGGCATGATCGAAACACCGATCGTGGACGGCCTGTTCAATTCGAAGGAGGAGGCGGATGGTGCGCGGGCAATGGAGGGATGACAATTTTCAAGGCCGCCGATCGTAGAAGTCAAGATGTTCTGGGTTCCTTTTCATACCTAAGTCGCGCGCGAGGAGAAGAGCCGGAAGGCCTTATCTGCGACAACAATTCGTCGGGTGAAGCCTTGTCGTACCGAGGCGGCGAATGCCAGGCGCCAGGCGGGGCAATCGACCGCCTGATGGGACGAATGCGTCTGGCGAGTGACGAAAGCGGGGACTTGAACAGCTTGTTTCCATTGGCAGGCTGCGCTGACTGAAGGGCTGACAAAAACGCTTGGCACGCCGAATGCTGGCGTTCGATATTCCCATCGCGTTGAATCAGAGCAGATGACCGACGACCTCGGTGTTCGCCCAGCTAGCTGGCGCGCGGGCACGGCGCAGCGCGCAGGCGTCGTCGCGGTTGCGCAGCTTATGGCGCTAGACGTTGCAGCCCGGCCCGAACAGAGCGCGCTCCATCCGGCGGGCGTGCAGGCCGCGCACATTCTGAGCCTGTGGAACCTCACGCTGGTTATCTGCGCAGCCGTGTTCGCAGCCGTGCTTCTTGCGACGCTCGTTGCGTTACTGCGTAACCGGCGCAACGGCGACTCGCCGCCACTTGCGCCGCGACCCGGCGAGCGAACTGCGGCGCGCACGCGCAACGCCGTCATCGCGGCAACGGCTGCATCGGTCGTGTTGCTCGTCGGCCTGGTGATCGCCGACGTGATGACGGATCGCGCACTCTCGAAGCTGCCCGTCGAGAACGCGGTGCATATCGAAGTGACAGGGCAGCAATGGTGGTGGCAAGCAGTCTATTCGCCGGAAGCCGGGCAACCCGGCTTTGCGACGGCAAACGAGTTACACGTGCCCGTCGGCCGGCCTGTCATCGTCGATCTCAAGGCGGGCGATGTGATCCATACGTTCTGGGTGCCGAATCTGCACGGCAAGAAGGACATGCTGCCGGGCATCCAGACGACCATCGAATTTCGCGCCGACAAACCCGGCATATATCGCGGCCAGTGCGCCGAGTTTTGCGGCGCCGAACATGCGCTCATGGCGATGCTCGTGGTTGCGCAATCGCCCGAGCAATATTCGGCGTGGCGCGGCCAGCAGGCGACATCCGCTTCCCGTCCCTCCGACGCGCTCGCGCAACGCGGACGGCAGATCTTCGAACAGTCGAGTTGCGCCGGTTGCCATACGGTGCGTGGCTCCTCCGCACAAGGCACGCTCGGCCCGGACCTCACGCATCTGATGGGCCGTCAGACGATCGCCGCAGGCGCGCTCGCCAACACGCCCGCCGGTCTGCACCAATGGATTCGCGATCCGCAAGCGGTCAAACCAGGCACGACGATGCCAGCAGTGCCACTGGCCGCTGACGATCTGCGTGCCGTTATCGCATGGCTGGGGACATTGCAATGAGTACCGCGGAACCGCGAGTCGGGATGGATGTGAACCTCGACCTGAAGGACGGACCGGACGCGCCGCAGCATGTCAGGGATGCGCTCGAGCAGACCTGGCGTGACCCGGGCGGTTTGATCGGCATGCTGTGCGCCGTCAATCACAAGACCATCGCACGCCGCTTCATCGTCACGACATTCGTTTTCTTCCTGCTGGCAGGCCTGCTCGCGCTCGCCATGCGCACCCAGCTCGCCCGGCCGGACAACCGGCTAATGGGACCGGACTTCTACGACCAGCTCTTCACGGTGCACGGCTCGACAATGATGTTCCTGTTCGCCGTGCCCGTCATGCAGGCGGTTGCCGCGTGGCTCGTGCCCCTGATGATCGGCGCGCGCAGCATCGCGTTTCCGCGCGTCAACGCCTACGCCTATTGGGTGTTTCTGTTCGGCGGCCTGACGTTGTACGTCGCCTTCGCACTGGGTGCCGGGCCGCGCGCGGGCTGGTTCAGCTACGTCCCGCTCGCTGGCCCCGACTATTCGACGGGCAAAGGCACGGACATCTGGGCACAGATGATCACGTTCACGGAACTCTCCGGGCTGCTCGAAGCTGTGGTGCTGATTGCGACGATCCTCAAGATGCGCGCGCCCGGCATGTCGCTCAATCGCATGCCGCTGTTCGTCTGGGCGACGCTGGTGACGCAGTTCATGGTGCTGTTCGCGATGCCCGCCATCATGCTGGCGAGCACAGCGCTGATCCTCGATCGCCTGGTGGGCACACAGTTCTACAACCCGGCGCTCGGCGGCGACGTGTTGCTGTGGCAGCACCTGTTCTGGTTCTTCGGCCACCCGGAGGTATACCTGATCTTCATTCCGGCGCTCGGCTTCATGTCGTCGATCGTTGCGACGTTCTCGCGCCGTCCGGTGTTTGGCTATCCGGCGATGGTGCTGTCGCTGATCGCCACCGCCTTCCTCGCGTTCGGACTCTGGGTTCACCATATGTTCGCGACGGCGGTGCCTGCGCTCGGCAAGAGCTTTTTTACGGCGGCGAGCGTGATGATCGCGATCCCGTCCGGCGTGCAGATCTACTGCTGGCTCGCGACGCTGCTGACGGGCCGGCTCAATATGAAAGCGCCGCTTTATTTCGTGCTGGCGTTTTTCTTCAATCTCGTGCTGGGCGGATTGACGGGCGTGATGCTTGGATCGGTATCGCTCGATCTGCAGGTGCATGACACATACTTCGTCGTCGCGCATCTGCATTACGTGCTGATCGGCGGCGCGGTGTTTCCGCTGTTCGGCGCGATCTATTACTGGTTCCCGAAAGTGATGGGCCGGATGCTGGACGAGCGGCTCGGCCGATGGCACTTCTGGCTGCTCTTCATCGGCTTTAACGTGACATTCTTCCCGATGCATCTGCTCGGTCTACATGGGATGCCGCGCCGCGTGTGGACGTATCCGCACGGCATGGACTGGGACGCGATGAACCTCGGCGCGACCGTTGGCGCGTACATGATGGCCGCGGGCATGCTGGTCTTCATCTACAACGTCGTGCACAGCAGCAGACGCGGATCGCGCGCGGGCGCCGATCCGTGGGGCGGCGGCTCGCTCGAATGGAGCGTGCCGAGCCCTCCGCCGCCCCACAACTTCGACGCGCTGCCCGTCGTCCATGCGCAGGAGCCGCTTTGGGCGCCCGCTCGTGAGCCGCGCTGGGTGTCGGGACTGACGGCGACCGCGCGCGAAGTGCTGACGACGACCGCGCTCGACGCGCAGCCCGACACGCGCCCGCTGTTTCCGACGCCGTCCATCTGGCCGTTCCTCAGCGCGGTCGCGACTACGGTTTTCTTCATCGGCTCGATCTATACGCCGTCGGCCGTCTGGTGGGGCACGGTACCCGTCGCGATCGCGATGATCGTCTGGTTCTGGCCGAAGCGGCGCAGCAACGCAATTGCGCGCGCGCTGGAACGCTGGCCTGACGATGCACCGGACAACGAGGCAAAGAAAATAGCCATGCCGCCCGCACAGGCATCGACGCTCGACGTGCGCGGCCTGCCGAGCTTCGGCTTTGGTTCACGCAGCCTGATGTGGTGGGCGACTGCGGGACTGATGCTGATCGAGGGCACGGCGTTCGCGCTCGCCATCACGATGTACTTCTATCTGCGAGCCGTCAACGCCGCGTGGCCGATGCATGCGCCGCCGCCAGCGGTGCTGTGGGGCTCGCTGAATACGGCGGTGCTGATCGCGAGCATGGTGCCCAACGAACTCGCGCGGCGAGCGGCGAACAAGGGCAATCGCGAAGGCGCGCGCTTGTGGCTTGTGATTTGCCTGGCGTTCGCGCTGATCTTTCTGGTGTTGCGCGGCTTCGAGTTCGCCGCGCTCAACGTGATGTGGTACGCGAACGCGTATGGATCGATTGTGTGGCTGCTGCTTGGTCTTCATACGACCCACCTGATCACCGACACCGTCGATACAGCCGTCCTTGCCGCGCTGCTGTACATCGGTCCATACGAGGGCAAGCGGCTGGTCGACACGAGCGAGAACGCGGTCTACTGGTATTTCGTCGTGTTGAGCTGGCTGCCGATCTATCTGGTGATCTATTTCGTGCCGCGGATGTCGCCATGATCCGGACTTCCTTTGCCTCGTGGCTCGGTCTGGTCGTCGCGCCGTTTGTCGTGCTCGGTGCGCAGAGCCTCAACTATGCGCTGGTACAGGTGGCGTGCGCACAGCGAAGCACGGTGGCGCTCGACGTCGTGAGTGCGGTCGCATTTCTGTTTTCGGTGGCGGCGACGGTGCTTGCTTACACACGATGGCGTCTCGTATCGCGCGTGCGCGATGCCGACGCTGCGCCGGATACCGCGCACGCCGCTTTCTTCGCGCTGATGGCGATGCTGGTCGCTGCGCTGTCGGCGTTGATCCAGCTGATGATGTGGTTCCCGCAATGGTTGATCTCGCCCTGTCGCTGAACCCGGCGCGCTTGCGAACCGGACGCGTTGTCGCGCCGGCGTGCGTCGCGTTGCTCACGCCCGGAATCACGGCGGCACATGTGCTGTCCGCGTCGGGCGCTGCGGTGCCTTCGTTCGGATGGACGGGCGAGCCGTGGGTGCTTGCGCTGATGATTACGAGCCTGGCTGCATACGGCACCGGCTATTGGCGTCTGCGCAGACGCGGCTCTGTGCGCGCGCGCAGCGCCCGCGTACGCGCAATCCATCTCGCCGCGTTCGCCGGTGGCTGGCTAGGGCTCGCGCTAGCCCTGTTTTCGCCGCTCGATCCCCTCGGCGCAGCGCTTTTCTCCGCGCACATGGTGCAGCACGAATCGATGATGCTGATTGCCGCACCGTTGCTCGTAATGGGCCGACCGCTCGGGGTATGGATATGGGCGCTGCCGAAGCGTGCGCGGTTGCGGCTTGGACGGCTGGTCAGGACACGCGCGTTTTCCCGGTGCTGGCACGCGCTGACCTTACCGCTCATTGCCTGGCTGCTGCACGCGGTGGCGTTGTGGGCATGGCATGCACCCGCGCTGTTCCAGGCGGCGCTGCTGCACCAATGGGCGCATTCGCTGCAGCACGCGAGTTTTCTGCTGACCGCCTTGCTCTTCTGGTGGACGGTCGCCGGCGACGGCGCGCGGCGGCAGACGGACGGCCACGCCATGCTGTCGCTGTTCACGACGATGGTCCACACGGGCGCGCTCGGCGCGCTGATCACGCTCGCGCCAGGCCTCTGGTATCCGCTGTACGTCGAACCATGCAGCGCGTTAGGGGTCGATCCGCTGCACGATCAGCAGTTGGGCGGGCTGATCATGTGGGTGCCCGCGGCGACGGCATATTTGGTGGGCGGGCTTGCAATCGCCGCGCGCTGGCTGACGCGCCCCAATGCGCCCGTGCTCGCAACGCGGCATGCGGTGATTTTGCCGCGGGATGGAACGCGATGAAGCGACGCCGCACGCCGCCCATCCGTTGGCTCATCGCCTGCGCCGTGTGGGGCGGCTGCGTGCTCGCGCTGCTGCTCATTCCGCCGGCACCCCACGAAGCCGCCGCTGCAGCGCAGGCGCCGCTGGCCGATAACGCAACGCTCGCGCGTGGCGAATACGTCGCGAAGGCAGGCGATTGCGCAGCCTGCCACACGGCGGCACAAGGTGGCGCACCGTTCGCTGGCGGGCTGGGGCTCGCTTCGCCGTTCGGCACGATCATGTCGAGCAACATCACACCCGACAAACAATTCGGCATTGGCCAGTACAGCTATGAGGATTTCGCGCGCGCGATGCGCGAGGGCGTCGCGCGGGGCGGCAAGCGCTTGTATCCGGCGATGCCGTATGCTTCGTTTGCCAAAGTATCGGACGACGATATGCGGGCGCTCTACGAATACATCATGCATCGCGTCGCGCCCGTTGCGAAGCCGACGCCTCCTTCGGATGTGGCGTTTCCGTTCGATCAGCGCTGGGCGTTGCGCTTCTGGCAGCTTGCATTCGTGCCGCGCGGTGTGTACCGGCCGCGTGCTGACCATGACGCGCAATGGAATCGCGGTGCGTATCTGGTGCAGTCGCTCGGCCATTGCGGCGCCTGCCACACGCCGCGCGGCGCAGCGTTCCAGGAGCGCGGCTACGACGAATCCTCGAAGCGTTATCTCACGGGCGGCGTCAACGATCACTGGTTCGCGCCGAACCTCACCGGCGATAACGGATCGGGCCTCGGCCGGATGAGCGCCGCCGGCATCGCGTCGTTCCTGAAGACGGGACACGCTGGCGGCGTGATCGCCTACGGCAGTATGGTCGAGCAGATCGAAGACAGCTCTCAATACCTCACCGACGAGGATGCGCAGGCAATCGCGCGCTATCTGAAGTCTCTGCCCGCGCAAAAGCCGTCCGGCACTTACACGCCGAACGCCGATCCGGCGCGCGCACCCGTCAACGGCAACCGCGTGGCCGATGAACTGTCGCTCGGCTTCAATGTGTATCGCAGTTTTTGCGCGCGCTGTCATCGCGATGACGGTATGGGCGTACCCAACGCCTTTCCTTCGCTGGCTGGCAACCCGTCTGTGCTGACGGAAGATACGACGTCGCTGATCAGGCTGCTTGTCGAAGGCGGCAATAGCCCGGCGACGCTCACGGGACCGCCGCGCCAATCGATGCCCGGCTTCGTCGGGACGCTGGCCGATGTGCAGATTGCTCAGGTGCTGACATATATCCGCGGTGCGTGGGGCAACAACGCGCAACCCGTCACCGCCAACGATGTAAGCACGCTGCGCAGCGAACTGCACAAATGAGAGAGAGGGGGAGTCATGAACGTCGCACGGCAGGTGGTGTCTTTTCTCAGCTCGCGCGGCCTCAAGCTCGCGACAGCCGAATCGTGCACGGCGGGGCAGATCGCATCGTGTCTCGCTGAAATTCCGGGAAGCGGGGCGTGCCTCGACGTTGGCTTCGTTACGTATTCCCCGTCGGGCAAGGCGGGCTTCCTCGGCGTACAGCACGCGACCATGCA
>NZ_JAGUUD010000062.1:0-50877 GCF_020177535.1 Paraburkholderia sp. XV
GAAACGCTGGAAGAAGAGAAAGCGACCGATCTGAAGCTTTCCCAGTTCGCCGAGAGAGCGGGCAACGTGAAGGCGAAGGCCGCCTGACCACCCGACGTCGTCGGGCCGATGCCGCGCCCACGACGTCGCACGTTAATCGCAGAGGAGCTGGCTGCGGCTTCGGCAGCAGCCAGCTTGATTGCGCATGCCGGGTGGTCGCCCGTCGCAGCCGCAACTTTCCATGATGCTGGCCACACACTGATGTGCCCGGAGCCGGTGTCGCCTCCTCGATTCGATTCGATTCGCTTCGCTTCGTCCGGCCGGACGATGGCTTTGGCGAGAGCCGATTCAACGAAAAAGCCCGATCATCGGGCCGTTTTTCGCTCGAATTACCGCCCCGCATTCTTAAAGAACCCCAGACCATTGTCGTTAACCGGAAAGTCAAGGTAGTCTCGACATCAGGCACCAAGGCACTGTCCTTGCGTGCGTAGCCACCTTTCGCAGACTTTTCAGCGATTGCTACGCCCAATACAGGCAAGAATTGCCGGTAGGCCACCTTCAAAATGATGCGGTAAGCATGTCGGAGACTTCGTTTGGCCCGTCGTATCTTCAGTCGGCTCTCGCTTCCCATCCGGGTGACGTTGTTCCTCGTCGTCGTCTGTGCGCTGCTGATCGGCAGCGACGTATGGCGCGGCGTCGCGTCGCGCCAGGACCAGATGGAGGAAATGTCCGTCGCGACCGCGAACCTCGCGCGCGCCATGGCGCAGCACGCCGACGACACCATCAAGCAGGCCGACACCACGCTGGTCGACGTCGTGGAGCGCGTCGAGCATGACGGCGTGAGCACGGCCGCGCTCGACCGGCTGCACCGGCTGTTCATGCAGCGCGTGACGGAACTCCCGCAACTCAACGGCCTGTATCTCTACGACCGTGACGGCAACTGGCTTGCGAACTCGCAGCCCACGCTCGTCAAGACCTTCAACAACGCCGACCGCGAATATTTCGTCTATCACCGCACGCATGCCGATCGTGGCCCGCACATCGGCATGCCGGTGAAAAGCCGTTCGACGGGGCAATGGATCATCCCCGTATCGCGCCGCATCGACGGCCCGGACGGCCAGTTCGCCGGCGTCGCGCTCGCGACCATCGACATCGGATTCTTCACGCGCTTCTACGACAGCCTCGATATCGGCCGATACGGCGCGGTCGCGCTCGTCGCGGACAACGGCATCATGATCGTGCGCCGTCCTTTCGAAACGCGCTTCATCGGCAAGAACATCACCGATACGATGCTGTTCAAGGTGCATCAGCAATCGGGTGAAGCGGGTCGCTTCGTGTCGAAGTCGGCGCAGGACGGCGTCACGCGACTAAACAGCGTGCGCAATCTTCGCCAGTACCCGCTGTTCGTCGCCGCGGCGCTCGCGCAGGACGAGATTCTCGCGCCGTGGCTGTCGGATACGTTGTGGCACGCGGCGGGCACGACCGTGCTGGTGCTGATGCTGGCCGTGTTCGGCTGGCGGCTGGTGCGCAACGCCAACGCGCGCACGCGCATCGAGCGCAAGCTGGCTGCGAGTCTCGAAACCACCCGCGCGATTCTCGACACGGCCGTCAATCCCATCCTCACGCTCGACCGCTCGGGCGTCATCCTGACGCTCAACCCGGCGGGCGAGAAGGCCTTCGGTTATGCGGAGCGCGAGATCGCCGGCAAGGACGTGCGCGTGCTCGTGTCGGGCACGGTCAGCGAACTGTTCACCCGCTATGCGTCGCAATTCGCCGAGAACGGCGACAAGGACGCGCGCGACATCGCCAGCGAATGCGAGCTGGCCGGCTTGCGCAAGGACGGCAGCGAGTTCCCCATCCATGTGTCGACGGGCACGATGGTGACGGGCGGCGAGCGCCGTTTCGTCTGCGTGATCACCGATATGACCGAGCAGATTCGCGAGCGCGCCGAACTGTCGGAAGCGCGCGACCAGTTGCTGCTGGCCGCGGATATCGCCGAACTGGGCATCTGGTCGTGGGAATTTTCGAGCGACGCATTGCGCTGGAACGCGCGCATGTTCGAGATTTTCGGTTACACCTCGACGCCCGCCGAAGGTTTGCGTTTCGATCACTGGCTGTCGCGCGTGTACGAAGAAGACCGCGCCCTGGTCGTCGAAAAACTGGACGCCGCGCTTGCCGGCGAACTCACGGCAAAGCACATCCATCTGCCGCTCTACCGGATCGTGCTGCCCGACGGCGAAATCCGCCATATCCAGACCACCTTCACGGTTCAGCGCGACGGTTCGGGCAAACCGGTCGGCGTGACGGGCGTGAATCACGACGTCACCGAGCCGCGCAATATCGAGCTACGGCTGCGCGACGCGAAGCAGCAGGCCGACGCCGCGAACGAAGCGAAGTCGGCGTTCCTCGCAAACATGAGCCATGAAATCCGCACGCCGTTGAACGCGGTGCTCGGCATGCTCGATCTCGTGCAATCTACGGGCCTCAACGAACGGCAGGGCGGCTATGTCGTCAAGGCCGAGACGGCGGCGAAGTCGCTGCTCGGCTTGCTCAACGACATTCTCGACTACTCGAAGATCGAAGCCGGCAAGCTCCAGCTCGACACGCACACGTTCGAAATCGAGCCGCTGATGCAGGATCTCGGCGTCGTGCTGTCGGGCAACCAGTACGACAAGGAAGTCGAAGTCCTGTTCGATATCAGCCCCGACCTGCCGCCCGTCGTGATCGGCGACAGCTTGCGGCTGCAACAGGTGCTGGTGAACCTCGCGGGCAACGCGCTCAAGTTCACCATCAAAGGCCAGGTGGTCGTCAGCTTCACGCTGCTGTCGCGGCTCGATAGCGGCGTGCGTGTGCGCATCGCGGTGACGGACAGCGGCATCGGCATCAGCGAGTCGCAGCTTACGCAGATTTTCGAGGGCTTCAGTCAGGCCGAAGTGTCGACTACGCGCCGTTTCGGCGGTACCGGGCTGGGGCTGGCAATCAGCCGGCGGCTCGTCGAACTGATGGGCGGCAAGCTCGAAGTGGCGAGCGAACCCGGCAAAGGCAGCCGTTTCTGGTTCGACATCAATCTCGGCATCAGCGACGATGTGCCCGCAGACCACTTCGATCTTTATCAGCCGCGCGACCGGCGCTTGCGCGTGCTCGTCGCCGACGACAACGGCATTGCGCGCGAAGTGCTGTCGCGCACGGCGCGCGCGCTCGGCTGGGAAGCGGACGTGGTGCCGGGCGGCATGTCGGCCGTCAAGCTGACGAGCGCCGCCGAGCGCGACAACGAGGGCTACGACGTGATCCTGCTCGACTGGCGCATGCCCGATCTCGACGGCCTGGCGGCGGCGCGGCGGATCGACGAAGCGCGTGCGGGCCGCAGCACGCCCGCTATTGTGATGATCACCGCGTACGGCCAGGAAGTGCTCGCCGCCGCGCAGGAATCCGACGACATGCCGTTCGATGCCTTCGTCACGAAGCCCGTCACGCCCAGGCAGCTTGCGCAGACCGTGCAGCGCGTGCTGACGGGCCAGAAGGCCGCGCACGTGAAGCGGGCGCCCGCGCCCGTGCCGGCGGGCGCGGGACGGCTCGCGGGTCTGACGCTGCTGGTCGTCGAGGACAATCCGCTGAACCGCGAAGTGGCCGAAGGCTTGTTGAGCCGCGAGGGCGCCCAGGTGGCGCTCGCCGAAAGCGGGCTAGAAGGCGTCGAGAAGGTGCTGACGGGCACGCGCGTGTTCGACGCGGTGTTGATGGACATGCAGATGCCGGATGTCGACGGTCTCGAAGCGACGCGGCTGATTCGCGCGCACGGCCGCTTCGCGTCGCTGCCGATTATCGCGATGACGGCGAACGCGACCCGCGCGGACCGCGACGCGTGTCTCGCGGCGGGCATGAACGACCATGTCGGCAAGCCGATCGACGTCGCGCAACTGGTCAACGCGCTGTTGTCCCATACGCGAGCAGGCGCGCCAGTGGCAGCGACGGCGAACGCGCAGGCCAGCCCTGAACCCGTCGCGAGCGAGTTGCTCGAACGAAAGGAATCGATCGTCGGGCGTTTTGGCGGCAGTGAAGATCTGATCCGCAAGGCGCTCGGTGTGTTCGTGAGCGAAATGGAGCGGCATCTCGACGGCTTGCGCGACGATGCGGAGCAGGGCGGCACGGGACGCAGCGCGGCGCTGCTGCATGCGATCAAGGGCAGCGCGGGAACGATGGGCGCCAAGGCGCTCGCCGATGCCGCGGCGACGCTCGAACATCGCTTGATCGAGGCGGACGGCGAAGCACCGGCATCCGTCTCGCACGTCGATGTGAACGGCCTCGAACGTCTGCTGCTCGACAGCGTGGCGCGCCTGCGTGTCGTGTTCGGCAGCAGGCCGGGCGCGCATGCGGCGGGCGCTACGCAACTGCCGGCGGACGAATACCGCGAGCGGCTCGGCCGCCTGCTCGAACGGCTGGAGTCGTCCAATCTGGAAGCGCTCGATCTCGCCGAAACGCTCGCGCCGCATGTGCCGCCGACGTTGCAGCCGCGTTTCGACAGGCTGCTCGCCGAGATCGAAGCGCTCGATTTCGTCACGGCTGCCGCCAGCACCCGTGAGATGCTGGATAACCTGACATGCTAGAACACATTCCCGGTGACTGGGCCCACACGTTCACGCGGCGTCCGAAGGTGCTCATCGCCGACGATCAGCCCGTGAACGTTCGCGCGCTGCATGCGCTCTTCAAGGACGACTGCGACGTGTTCATGGCGACCAGCGGCCCGCAGACCATCGAGCTGTGCCACAAGGTGATGCCCGACCTGATCCTGCTCGACGTCGTGATGGACGGCATGGACGGCCATGAAGTGTGCCGCCGCCTGAAGGCCGATCCGCTGACGCACACGATTCCCGTCATCTTCGTCACCGCGCAGACCGACGAAGCCGACGAGGAGTACGGCCTGTCGCTCGGCGCCGTCGACTTCATCACGAAACCCGTCAAACCGGCCATCGTGCGCGCGCGGGTGCGCGCGCATCTGTCGTTGAAAATGCAGGGCGACGTGCTGCGCTCGATCGCGCTCGTCGACGGGCTGACGGGGGTCGGCAACCGGCGCAAGTTCGAGGAGGATTTCGACGCCAGCTGGCGGCACTGCCTGCGGGAATCGACGCCGCTGTCGCTGGTGATGGTGGACGTCGATTACTTCAAGCGCTACAACGACCGTTACGGGCATCAGGCGGGCGACCGCTGTCTGCAAACCGTCGCCAGACGGCTGACGGAAACGCTGCGCCGCCCTTACGACACGGTCGGCCGTTATGGCGGCGAGGAGTTCGCCTGCCTGTTGCCGAACACGCCGCTCGAAGCGGCAACACGTATCGCGATGCAGATGGAAGAGGGCGTGCGCGCGCTCGGGCTCGAACATCTCGATTCGGGCTGCGCGGAAACAGTCACGATCTCGGCGGGCGTCGCGACGCTGCTCCCGACTGCCGACTCGCAGCCCGCCGAGCTGATCGATGCCGCCGACCGCCAGCTCTATGAAGCGAAGCACACGGGACGCGGCCGTGTCGCTTCGCCGATGCGCATGATGGAACGCTAGTGCCGCCTTTGGCGGCGCGTCACGCTCTGTCGCGCGGCATCGCCTGCAGCGTATCGACGATCTCGCGCATCAACGCCTTGCGGTCGTCCGAGGCCCGCTGCACCATGCCGACCGTGCGCAGCGCCGGCGGGCTGGAAATGGGGATCACGCGCAATAGCGGATCGTTCAGCCAGTTGCCGCGTATCAGCAGCGGCAGCACCGCGACGCCGACCTTCTCGCGCACCAGCGCGACGATCGTTTCGATCGAATTGAGTTCGAGATACTCGTTGACCATCAAGCCTGCTTTTTCCAGCGCCTGTTCGACGACCTGGCCGGTGCGCACGCGCCGGTCGAAACGCAGGAAGCCGTGGCTGCGCAGGATGCGCTGCGGATCGTTGTCGGCGACGTCGCGGCTTACTATCAGCATCATCGGCTCGGTGTAGAGCGTGGTCCATTTCAGCGTGTCGGGCAGTGTTTCGTCGGCGCGCGCCACTACGGCTGCGACGTCCACTTCACCCACCTCCACCATGTTTGCCAGTTCGTCGGAGCGTGCCGACAGCAGACGCACGTCGAGCCGAGGATGCGCTGCCTTCAGCCGCGCCACGGCGAGCGACAGCGCACCGATTACCGACACCACTGCACCGATCGTCACTGGCCCCTCCATCGCGTCAGCCGGCTTGCCCTCGAGTTCGGCCAGCAGATCGAGAATCTGCTCGACCTTTGGCCAGATCGACTGGCCATGCTGCGTGAGGGTAATCTGCCGCCCTCGGCGATCGAACAACTGCCGCCCCAACGCCTCTTCGAGCCCGCGCATCTGCAGACTGACGGCGGCCTGCGTCAGCGCGACCTTATCGGCGGCGGCCGAAAACGAGCCGGTGCGGGCAACGGCCTTGAAGGTCTTCAGCATGCGAAGTGTCGGCATGGGCGGTTCCGGGATCTGTGATGCATGGCCGATCGTACGATCGAATCATGAGAAAAACTTAAGTATCGAAAAGAAAGTTTAATATTTTTTGTGCGAGAGCGGCCAGTATGATCGTTCGATGACGATCTGCAAGAGCGAGCAACACGATGCGGAGTACCCAGGCATGACCGGTGCTGAACGCCGGCCGGTTCTCGATGTACGCGGCTTCTCGTTGAAGTTTTCGAACGCGCCCGATGTGCCGAATGTCGTCGATGACCTCTCTTTCCCGGTTCATGCAGGCAAGACGCTGTGCATGGTCGGCGAGTCGGGTTGCGGCAAGAGCGTCACGTCGCTGGCGCTGATGGGATTGCTCGCGAGCCCGCCCGCGCGGCGCGTCGCGGGCACTGCGCATTTCGAAGGCGTGGATCTGTTCGCGTTGTCGGAGCGCGAGCTGGCCGACATTCGCGGCAACCGGATGTCGATGATCTTTCAGGAGCCGATGACCTCGCTCAATCCTGCCTATACGATCGGCGAGCAGATTGGCGAGAGTGTCCGGCGGCATCGCGGCATCGGGCGTGCCGAGGCGCGCGAAGAAGCGCTGAAGATGCTGCGACTCGTCCATATTCCCGCACCCGAAACCCGGCTCGACACGTTCCCGCATCAACTGTCGGGCGGCATGCGCCAACGCGTGATGATCGCCATGGCGCTCGCCAACCGCCCGCGTCTTCTGATCGCCGACGAGCCGACCACGGCACTCGACGTGACCATCCAGGCGCAGGTGCTGTCGCTCGTCCGTACGCTTCAGGCGGAGACGGGCACGGCGATGCTGCTGATCACGCACGACCTCGGCGTGGTGGCCGAAGTCGCGGATCACGTCGCGGTGATGTATGCGGGCAGGATCGTCGAATACGGCACGGTCGCCGATCTGTTCGATGATCCGCAGCATCCGTACACGATCGGCCTGATGGGCGCGATTCCTTCCGTCGGCAAGCGCGAAGGGTCGCTGGCGACGATTCGCGGCTCGGTGCCGTCGCCCGAGCAGATGCCGCGCGGCTGCCGCTTCGCGCCGCGTTGTCCGTTCGCCGAGCAGCGCTGTATCGACGCCGCGCCGCCCGACCGGACGCTTTCCGGCGAGCATCGCGTCGCATGCTGGCTCGCGCCCGTCGAACAGTTCGTCAAGCCGGTGCAGCAGAAGGAGCTGACATGACGAGCCTGAAGCACATCGCCACACCCATTCTCGAAGCGAGCGCGCTGACCAAACGTTTCGGCGGCGAGCGGCAGATGTTCGCGCGCACGCCCACTGTGCATGCCGTCAATGAGGTGTCGTTCGCCGTGCAGACGGGCGAGACGTTTGCGATTGTCGGCGAGTCGGGCTGCGGCAAGTCGACGCTCGGCCGTCTCCTGCTGCGCCTGATCGACGCGACGCAGGGCCGCGTGCTCTATCAGGGCGAAGACATCACGCACTGGCAGGGCGCGAAGCTGCGCCGCTTGCGGCGCGAGATGCAGATCATTTTTCAGGACCCGTTCGCGTCGCTGAATCCGGGCATGACAGTCGGGCAGATCATCGGCGAGCCGGTGGCGTTTCATGGTCTCGCGCGCAATGCCGCCGCGCGCCGCGAGCGCGTTGCGCAACTGCTGAGCAAAGTCGGCCTGCAGCCCGCCTATGCGGAGCGGTATCCGCATGAGTTTTCGGGCGGGCAGCGGCAGCGCATCGGCATCGCACGCGCGCTGGCGGGCGAGCCGAAGCTGATCGTCGGCGACGAGCCGGTCTCGGCGCTCGATGTGTCCGTGCAGGCGCAGGTCATCAATCTGCTCGAATCGCTGAAGGCGGAACTCGGTCTCACGCTCGTCATGGTCGCGCACGATCTCGCCGTGATCCGGCACATGAGCGACCGCGTCGCTGTGATGTATCTCGGCGAAATCGTCGAACTGGCGCAGGTCGATGAACTGTTCGACACGCCGCTGCATCCGTACACCCAGGCGCTGTTGCGCGCGATTCCCGCCAGCAGCCCGCACGAGCGGCGCACCAGGCCCGCCTTGCAAGGCGACTTGCCGAGCCCGACCGCGCCGCCCCCGGGCTGCCGTTTTCATACGCGCTGTCCGCATGCGAAGCCGCGCTGTTCGCAGGAGCGTCCGCTTGCCGAAACGCTGCCGGGCGGTCGCCAGGTCGCCTGTCATTTCTGGCGCGACGTGCAGAACGCGGGCGGCGGCGCGCCGCTCGCCGCGAGCGTCAGCACGAAGCTGAACGAGCGCCTTGCGATCTACCGCGAGAAGCAGGCAGCGCTGACAGCGAACGCGAACCCATAGCACAACCTCCGATGGCAACCCGAACTGCAACAAGGACATAACGCATGCGAAGAATGTTGATTGCCGCCGCGCTCGCATTGGGCGCTTCCGCCGCGATGGCCCAGAGCACCATCCGCATTGGCTTGCAGGACGATATCGGCTCGCTCGATCCCGCCCGCAGCGTGCAGTTCGTCGACCGCATCGTGTTCGCGTCGCTGTGCAATTCGCTCGTCGATGTGTCGCCCGACCTGAAGATCGTGCCGATGCTCGCCACGTCATGGACGACGAGTCCAGACGGCAAGAGCCTGACGTTCAAGCTGCGCCAGGGCGTGAAGTTCCAGAACGACGAGCCGTTCAACGCGGCCGCCGTGAAGGCGAATCTCGACCGCTATCGCAGCCTGCCGACCAGCAACCGCAAGAGCGAACTGTCGTCCGTCGATCACGTCGACGTGGTCGACGACAGCACGGTGAAGATCGTATTGAAGCAGCCGGACGCCGCGCTGCTGGCCACGCTGTCCGACCGCGCCGGCATGATGCTCGCGCCGAAGACGCTCGCGGATGCCGCTGGCGTCGGCGCGCACCCTGTGTGCTCGGGTCCGTACAAATTCGTGCAGCGCGTGCAGAACGATCGCGTCGTGCTGGAGAAGTTCGCGGGCTATTGGGACGCGGACAAGTACCCGATCCAGCGCGTGGTGTTCCAGCCGATTCCCGACAGCACCGTGCGTCTCGCGAACCTGCGCTCCGGCTCGCTCGACATGCTCGAACGTCTGGCGCCTTCCGACGTCGCGTCGGTGAAGAGCGACGCGAACATGCAGTTCAAGCCGGTGACGGGCCTCGGCTTCTACTACGTGACCTTCAACATCAACAACGGGCCGCGCGGCAACAATCCGCTGAAGGACAAGCGCGTGCGCCAGGCGTTCGAACTCTCTATCGACCGCGACGCGATCGACCAGGTGATCGGCGCGGGCATTTTCTCGCCAGCCAACCAGGGCATTCCGAAGTCGAGCCCGTACTACAACACGTCGCTGCCGACCACGAAGCGCGACGTCGCCAAGGCGAAGGCATTGCTGAAAGCAGCAGGGCAGGAGCATCCGACCGTCGAGTTCGCGTATCCGAACAACACGGTCGCGAGCCAGATCACGCAGATGCTGCAGGCCATGCTGAGCGAGTCGGGCATCACGCTGAAGCTGCGCCCGAGCGACTACGCAACGGAACTGAACGCCGGGCATAGCGGCGATTTCGAGGCGATGTACACGGGCTGGTCGGGCCGCGTCGACCCGGACGGCAACCTGCATCAGTTCAACACCTGCGCGGGCAACCTGAACTACGCGCACTACTGCAACCAGCAGGTCGACTCGCTGCTGGACGCCGCGCGCACGCGGCTCACCCCGGCCGAGCGCAAGACGGACTACGACGCCGCCGGCAAGATCCTCGCCGACGACGACCCCATCGTCTATCTGTACGCGCAACCGTGGCCGTTCGTGCTGTCGAAGAAAGTGCAGGGCTTCACGCCTTCCGCCGACGGTCTGGTGCGTCTGCGCGGCGTGTCGGTCAAGGGCTGAGCGTCATGCTGCGGATCATCGCGAATCGCATGCTGGTGGCCGTGCCGACGCTGATTCTGGTGTCGGTGCTGATCTTCGGCCTGCAAAAGCTGCTGCCGGGCGACCCGGTGCTGGCGATGGCGGGCGAAGATCAGGACGCGCAGGTCATCGCGACGCTGCGCGTCAAGTATCACCTCGATCAGCCCGTGCCGACGCAGTACGCGCTGTGGGTGCGCGACGTCGCGCACGGCGATCTGGGCGCCTCGCTGCGCACGGACGTGCCCGTGCGCTCGCTGATCGCGCAGAAGCTGCCCGTCACGCTCCAGCTCGCGGTGATGGCGATGATCCTCGCGATCGGCATCGGCATACCGGCCGGCGTGATTTCGGCGGCGAGCCGCGGCGGGCCGCTCGATTACGCCGCGAACATCTTCGCGCTGTCGGGCATGTCGATACCGAACTTCTGGCTCGGCATCATGCTGATCTTCATCGTCTCGGTGCGCTGGCATCTGCTGCCGTCGTCGGGTTATGTGTCGCCGGGCGAGGACTTCTGGCTCAGCATCAAGACCATGCTGATGCCCGCGTTCGTGCTGGGCGCGGCGCTCGGCGCGCAACTGATGCGCCACACGCGCAGTGCGATGCTCGGCGTGCTGCGCACCGACTACATCCGCACCGCGCGCGCGAAGGGCCTGTTGCGCGGCGCCGTGGTCGTCAAGCACGCATTTCGCAACGCGCTGATTCCCATCGTCACCGTGCTCGCCTTGCTGTTCGGCGAACTGCTCGCGGGCGCGGTGCTGACCGAGCAGGTGTTCACCATTCCCGGCTTCGGCAAACTGGTCGTCGACGCCGTGTTCAATCGCGACTACCCCGTCGTGCAAGGCGTCGTGCTGGTCACGGCGCTGGCGTTCATCGTCGTGAATCTGTGCGCCGACGTGCTGTATATCCTGCTCAATCCCCGACTGAGGCGCAGTTGATGGCTACTTCAATCGATGCCCGTTCCGCAGCGGCCACGCTGCCGCGCCGCAAGCGCCGCGGTGTGGTGCGCTTCATGCGCAACCGGGCGGCCGTGTTCGGCGCGGTGCTGGTCGCGCTGATCGTCGTGATGGCCGTGTTCGCGCCGTGGCTCACGCAGTACGACCCGGTGCAGGCGAGCTTCATGACCGTGCGCCAGGCGCCGTCGGCGGCGCACTGGTTCGGCACCGACGAACTCGGCCGCGACGTGTTGAGCCGACTGCTGTACGGCGCGCGCGCGTCGCTGCTGGCGGGCGTCGTGTCGGTCGGCATCGCGGTCGTGCTGGGCGTGCCGCTCGGGCTGCTTGCGGGGTACTTCGGCAAGCTCGTCGACGGCGTGATCTCGCGCATTGCCGACGCGTTGCTGTCCATTCCGTTCCTGATTCTCGCGATTGCGTTGAGCGCGTTTCTCGGCCCGAGCCTGACGAACGCGATGGCTGCGATCGGTATTTCGGCGATGCCGCGCTTCATCCGCCTCACGCGCGGCCAGGCGATCAGCGTGAAGGCCGAAGAGTACGTGGAAGGCGCGCGCGCGATCGGTCTCGATCACCCGCGCATCATTCTGCGTTACATTTTGCCGAATGTGCTGCCGCCCATCATCGTGCAGGCGAGCCTCACGGTGGCGAGCGCGATCATCGCTGAAGCGAGCCTGTCGTTTCTCGGGCTCGGGCAATTGCCGCCCGCGCCATCGTGGGGATCGATGCTCAACACCGCGAAGGACTTCGTGAGCCAGGCGCCGTGGATGTCGATCTTCCCCGGCATCGCGATCTTCCTGGCCGTGCTCGGCTTCAACCTGCTCGGCGACGGTCTGCGCGACGCGCTCGATCCGCGCGAGTCCTGATTCTTTATGCTGCAGCGTTATACAAACAAGACGCCGCCGCCGCCGAACCAGCAAAACCCTAAGAGTGACATCATGACAAGCTTCAACTGGCAGAACCCGTATCCCACGCTGCGCATGCCCGTGTTCGCGCGCAACATCGTCTCGACCTCGCAGCCGCTTGCCGCGCAGGCCGGCTTGCGCATGCTATGGAAAGGCGGCAATGCCGTCGATGCCGCGATCGCGGCGGCTGCGGCGATCACCGTCGTCGAACCGGTGTCGAACGGGCTGGGCAGCGATGCATTCGCGCTCGTGTGGGACGGCAAGAAGCTGCATGGGCTGAACGCGTCGGGCGTCGCGCCCGCAGCGTGGAATGTCGATTATTTCAAGCGCAAATACGGCGAAAACAACGGTATCGCCACGCAGCCCGTGCGCGGCTGGGACACGGTGACGGTGCCGGGCGCGGTCGCCGGCTGGGAAGCGCTCCACAAGAAGTTCGGCTCGCTGCCGTTCGCGGACCTGATGGAGCCCGCCATCGAAATCGCCGAACGCGGGCATGCGGTGGCGAGCATCGTCGCGCGCAAGTGGGCGGCCGCCGTGCCCGAACTGAAGAACCAGCCCGGTTTCGCCGATGCCTTCATGCCGCATGGCCGCGCGCCCGAGGTCAGCGAACTGATCCGGATGCCGGGCCATGCGAAGACCCTGCGCCTGCTGGCCGAAAAAGGCCCGCGTGCTTATTACGAAGGCGAGATCGCCGAGCGTATCGCGGCGTTTGCGCGCGACGCCGGCGGCGCGATGACATTCGACGACCTGCGCAACTATCGGCCCGAGTGGGTCGAGCCGATCGGCAAGGATTATCGCGGCTACACCGTGCACGAGATTCCGCCGAACGGGCAGGGCATCGCCGCGCTGATCGCGCTGGGCATACTCGAACAGTTCGACGTGGCGTCGCTGACGCTCGACGGAATCGAATCGCAGCACTTGCAGATCGAAGCGATGAAGCTGGCCTTCGCGGATGTCTACCGCTATGTGGCCGATCCGCGTTCGATGGAAGTGACACCCGAGCAGATGCTCGACGACGCGTACCTGAAATCGCGCGCGAAGCTGATCGACCCGAAGCGCGCGACGCAGTTCGACTTCGGCATGCCGAAGACGGGCGGCACGATCTACATGTCGGCGGCGGACGAGCGCGGCATGATGGTCAGCTTCATCCAGTCGAACTACATGGGTTTCGGTTCGGGCTGCGTCGTGCCCGGCATGGGCATTTCGTTGCAAAACCGCGGTTGCGGCTTTTCGATGGACCCGAAGTCGCCGAATGTGGTCGAAGGCGGCAAGCGGCCGTTCCACACCATCATCCCGGCGTTCCTCACGCAGCAGGTGAACGGCCAGCAGGAAGCGGTGATGAGCTTCGGCGTGATGGGCGGCGACATGCAGCCGCAAGGCCATTTGCAAACTGTGGTGCGGATGCTCGACTACGGCCAGCAGCCTCAGGCCGCCTGCGACGCGCCGCGCTGGAAGGTCAACCGCGACTTCTCGGTCGACCTCGAGCACACGCTCGATCCGCGCACGGCGCGCGAACTGGAAGGCCTCGGCCACACGATCAAGTCGATCGACGATCCGTATATGGATTTCGGCTCCGGCCAGTTCATCTGGAAGCTCGACCGCAACGAGCCGGATCGCGGCTATGTCGCCGCGAGCGACAGCCGTCGCGACGGTCTCGCAGCAGGGTTCTGAGCGAGCGTTCGCGGCGCGGCAAGAAGCGCCTGTCAGGCGTCGCAAGCGTACCAGCGCTTGCGACGCCTTGTTCAATCGGGCACCGTCCCTTCGCCGTCCTTGCCTTCGACGCGCCGTGCGGCCTTCTCCACCGCGAGCCAATACTCGCGCATCGCGCCGATCCGTCTCTGGTCGGCATGCACCGACGCCATCGCATGCTTCACGCGCGCCTTGAGCACGGTGGGTTGTGCGTGATTCAGCACGCTGTCGGCGAGGCCGTTCAGCAGCGCGTGTTCATAGTCGGCGTTGTCACTGGCCGTGCCGTCCGTCATCAACAGCACGGGCACGCCTTCGAGACGCGGCTCTTTCTTCAACGCCGCGCATAGCTGCACGCCGTTCGTGTCCGGCAACGCGGCGTCCACCAGGATCACGGTCGGCAGGCTGTGCAACGCAAGTTCGAGACCTTGCGCGCCCGTGGTCGCCGACGTGCAGCGGCCCAGATCGTGCAGCAGGTCCTGCAGACGGCTCAACCGTCCCGTATCGCTATCGACCACCAGAATGTTGTCCGGCAACGCGCCGAGTGTGGGTGGCAGGAACAGGCCGGCGCGAAAGCTCTCCGACTGGTTCAGGATCTTGAGCCGTCTGCGCAGTTGCGTCTCGACGCGCGCACGCAATTGGGTGGCGTTCAGCGGCTTCGTCACGTAATCGGCTGCGCCGAGCCGGAACGCGTCGATTTCGAGCGCGGGCGCGTCGTGGCTCGTGACGAAGATCACCGGGATTTTCGCGAGCTCGCTGTCGGCCTTCAGGATTTCGCAGAAGTCGAAGCCCGTCATGCCGGGCATGCTCGCGTCGAGCAGAATCAGGTCGGGCGTGGATTGCCGCGCAAGCAACAGGCCCATTTCGCCCGACAGCGCAAAACGCCGTTCGCCGTAATCGGAAAGCATATCGCTCATGATGCGCACCGTCGCGACGTCGTCGTCGACGATCAGGAGCTTGAACTTGTACGCTGACATGTGATGCGTCACGCCTCGGAATGGTGTGCCAGGCGCGGCGTTCGTCGACGCCGCTTGCGATGCGGTAGGACCGCTTGCCGAACTCAAGATTAGGCGGAGATGCATAAAACGGGCAATAGCGATTTCCCGGTAAGGTTGCGATGACATAGTGCGTCCAATCGACTCACGACCTCGCGTGACACGCGCATGTCGAAGTGTTCGGAATTTTCCGCCTATCACTTCATGCGTTTGGCGATCAGTGTCACGAAGTCTTCGGCGACACGCGGCAAGGTGCGGCCACGCTTCTTGATCAACGCGATGGGCCGCACGAAAGCAGGATCGTCGATGGGTTTTGCGATCAGGTCCCGTTCGGCCAGCACCTCGCGGGCCGTCGCGGGCAGGATCGTCACGCCGAGCCCGCCGCGCACCATCGCGACGGCCGTCATCATGTAGGTCGGCTCGCAGGCGATCTCCGGCGCGCAGCCGGCCTGTTCGAGCGCCGCATCGACGACGCTGCGAACGCTCGTGCCTTGCGCCGTCAGCACGAGCGGCGACGCGGCGACATCGCTGACCGACACGCGACGCTTGCGGGCCAGCGCGTGGTCTTTCGGGCACACCACCACGAGCCGGTCGGTGCCTTCGACCAGCACTTCGAGCGCTGCGTCGAAGGTATCGCCGCCCGTCAGCCCGATATCGGCCTCTTCATTGCGCACGAGCGCATTCACCGTGCTCGCGACGACGTCGCGAATCTGGAACTGCGCCTGCGGCACGCGCTTTCTGAACGCCTGGATCAGATCGGGCAGCGCGCTCGCCGCGAACGTCGGCAGACACGCGAGGCGCACGGTACCGCTCGATCCGTCGCCGAGCGCGCGGGCATCGCGCAGCACGCGCTCCATGTCGTCGAGCGAGCGCTGCAGGAGCGGCAGCAGTTCGCGGCCCGTCTGCGTAAGCGCGACGGTGCGGCTATTGCGGTCGAACAGACGCGCGCCGACGGTCTCTTCGAGCCGCCGGATCTGCACGGTGAGCGCCGGCTGCGACAGATGCAGCCGCGCGGCGGCGCGCGTGAAATTGCCCGCGTTAGCGACCGTGACGAACGCGCGGATGTCGCGGAGATTCAGATCCATAACAGTTTGTGATTGCTGCAATCAAATCATTTCAATTGTGTTATTGCTGCGCCGAACTTACGCTCGAAGCCATTAAAAGACAAGACTTGGAGACACGCACATGCTGCCTTTACTGGGGCTCGTCACTATCGCCGTATTGCTCGGCGCCATTCTCTCGAAGCGCATGTCGCCGCTGGTCGCGCTGATCGTCGTGCCGATTGCGGCGTCGCTGATTGGCGGCTTCGGGCTGCAGACCAGCAAGTTCGTCGTCGACGGGTTGAAGAGCCTGGCGCCCGTGGTCGGCATGTTCGTGTTCGCGATCCTGTACTTCGGCACGATCACCGACGCGGGCACGCTCGATCCCATCATCGACCGGATTCTGCGGGCGGTCGGCACGCGCCCGACGCGCATCGTGATGGGCACGACGCTGCTGGCGCTGCTGATCCATCTGGACGGCTCGGGCGCCGTCTGCTTTCTGGTCACGATCCCGGCGATGCTGCCGCTCTACGAGCGCCTGCAAATGGATAAACGCGTGCTGGCGGCGGCCGTGTCGCTGGCGGCGGGCATCAACTTCCTGCCGTGGACGGGGCCGATGATCCGCGCGTCCGCGTCGCTGCATCTGCCCGTCTCGGCGCTGTTCAATCCGTTGATTCCCGTGCAGGCAATCGGCCTCGTGTTCGTCTTCGGCACGGCGTACTGGCTGGGGCGGCGCGAAGAGAAACGGCTCGGCGTGTCGGGCGCGGCCGGCGCGGTTCCGATGCCGCAACGCAAGCTCACACCCGAGGAACAGGCGCTGCGCCGCCCGCAGAACTTCTGGTTCAACATCGTGTTGACGGTGATCGTGCTCGGCACGATGGTCGTGATGGGCGAGAAGATCCCGCCCGCGATCATGTTCATGGTGGGCCTGTGCATCGCGCTGATGGTCAACTATCCGAACGTCGACATGCAACGCAAGCGCATCGACGCCCACGCCCGCGCCGCGCTGATGATGGCGGGCATTCTGCTCGCGGCAGGCGTGTTCACGGGGATCATGCAGGGCAGCGGCATGCTGAAGGCGATGGCGCAGTCGGCCGTCGGCTTCGTGCCGCCCGGCATGGCGGGTCACATTCCCGTCGTGCTCGGCCTGTTTTCGATGCCGCTCAGCATGCTGTTCGATCCCGATTCATTCTATTTCGGCGTGCTGCCCGTGATTGCCGAAGTGGCGGGGCAGCTCGGCGTGCCGTCCGTGCAGGTCGGCCAGGCGGCGCTGCTCGGCCAGATGACGACGGGCTTTCCCGTCAGCCCGTTGACGCCCGCGACGTTTCTCGTGGTCGGCCTGTGCGGGATCGAACTCGCCGAGCATCAGAAATTCACGTTCCCGCTGCTGTTCGGCGCGTCGATCGTGATGACGCTTGCGTGCGTCGTGCTGGGTATTTTTTCGTTGTGAGTGTTAGCGGAGGGTGGTGCGGCAATGACAGCAAATCAGCGCGAACGACGTGTCAGGCTCGGAGCGGGCGCAGGGTATTCGGGCGACCGTATCGAGCCCGCCGTCGAACTGGCGGAGCACGGCCAGCTCGACTTTCTCGTGTTCGAGTGCCTGGCTGAGCGGACCATCGCGATCGCGCAGCAGGCGAAACGCAAAGATCCGCAACTCGGCTACGATCCGCTGCTCGAAGCGCGCATGCGCGCCGTGCTGCCCGTTGCCGCCCGCAACGGCGTGCGGATCATTTCGAACATGGGCGCGGCCAATCCGCACGCGGCCGCGCGCAAGACGGCGCAGATCGCGCAGTCGCTCGGTCTGGGCGGCCTGAAGATCGCGGCCGTGAGCGGCGACGACGTGCTCGACGTCGTGCTGCAAGGCCAGTTCCGTTTCGAGGAATCGGGCGACGACGTCGCGGCGTATCGCGAGCGCGTCGTATCGGCGAACGCGTATCTGGGCGCGGCGCCTATCGTCGCCGCGCTCGACGCGGGCGCCGATATCGTGCTGACCGGGCGCGTCGCCGATCCGTCCTTGTTCACCGCGCCGCTGATCCACGCGTTCGGCTGGCGCATGGACGACTGGGCGACGCTCGGCCAGGCGACCGTCGTCGGGCATCTGCTCGAATGCGCGGGGCAGATCACGGGCGGCTATTTTGCCGATCCGGGCTACAAGGACGTGCCGATGCTCGCGCGGCTCGGTTTCCCGATCGGCGAAGTCACGGCGGACGGGGCGGTCACGATCACGAAAGTGCCGCACGCAGGCGGCCGCGTCAGCGCGGCGACCTGCAAGGAACAACTGATCTACGAGATTCACGACCCCGCCCGCTATCTGCAACCGGACGTGACCGCTGATTTCACGCAAGTCGAAGTTGCGCAAGAGGCGGTGGACCGGGTGCGCGTGACGGGCGGCAAGGGCACGGCGCGCACGGAGACGCTGAAGGTGTCGGTGGCTTACGCGGACGGCTACATCGGCGAAGGGCAGATTTCGTACGGCGGGCCGGGCGCCGTCGCGCGTGCCCGGCTCGCGCTCGACATCGTGCGCGAACGGCTGGCGCTGACGGGCGTGGCCGCGAGCGAACTGCGCTTCGATCTGATCGGCATCGATTCGCTTTACGGCGAGACGGCCGCCGCCGAACGCAGCGAGCCGTACGAAGTGCGCGTGCGGGTCGCCGGACGCACGTCGACGGCGGAAGAAGCGCTGCGCATCGGCAACGAAGTCGAAACGCTTTATACGAACGGACCGGCGGGCGGCGGCGGCGTCGCGAAATCGACGCGCGAGGTGCTCGCAGTGCAATCCGTGCTGTTGCCGCGCGGCGACGTGCATCCCGCATTTGCTTTCGTGGAGGCCTGACATGCAATTACGCGAACTCGCGCACTCGCGCACGGGCGACAAGGGCAATACGCTGAACGTGTCGGTGATCTGTCACGACCCGCGTCACTACGAGCATTTGCGCGCGCATCTGAGCGCGGCGCATGTGAAGGCGTGGCTCGCCGGTTTCGTGCATGGCGAGGTGACGCGCCACGAACTGCCGCGCCTCGCGGCGTTCAATTTCGTGCTGCGCGATGCGCTCGGCGGCGGCGTCACGCGTTCGCTCGCGCTCGATGCGCACGGCAAGTCGGTCAGCTCCGTGTTGCTCGGCATGACGGTGCCCGACCCGGACTGACACGGGGCGGGAAAATCGGCTTTCACCGAAATGACCGTGAAATCCGCTACTTTTCGCATGGAAGGACAGGCGGCGCGTTGTACGGCAGGAACACGTGCTCGCGCAATCCCGTCTAGAATCGCCGGGCGTCGCTGGCCGGCCGGGTGCGTTTCCGGCTTCGGCATGGCGGCGCGCCATACCGTTTCGACGGGCGCCGTTCAGCGCGAACGCAGCCCGCTCCATGCTTGAAAGGACCGCTGTCGTGTGGCATTTCCCCACCGCTATCCCCGCTTCGCTTGGCCCGTGGGCCGTGTTTCTCAGCGTGCTGGTCACGCAACTGGGCGTGCCCGTGCCGGCCGCGCCGATGCTGATGCTCGCCGGGACGATGGCGGCGATGGGGCAGGTGTCGTACGCGGCCGTGTTCTGCGCGGCCGTCGGTGCGACGCTGCTCGCCGATTCGCTGTGGTTCTTCGTCGGGCGCGTGCGCGGCCGGCGGCTGCTGAACGGTCTCGTGCGCTTTTCGCTGTCGCTCGATACGACGCTGCGCACGGCGCGCGGCGTCTTCGAGCGCCACGGCGCGCCGATTCTCACGCTCGCCAAGTTTTTGCCCGGCGTCGGCCTGATTTCCGCGCCGCTGCTGGGCACGACGGCGATCTCGCCCAGCGTGTTCCTGCTTTGGGATGCCGTCGGCGCGTCGCTGTGGACGGGCGCGTATATGATCGGCGGCGCTGCGCTGCATGACCAGATCGTGCAGGCGATGCTGCTGGTGCGGCACAACGGCGGCACGATTTTCGACGCGTTCGCGGCCATCTGTGTGACGGTGCTGCTGTACCGCTGGGTGCGGCGCGTGCAATTCCGGCGCTTGCTCGCGAAGCGGCGTATCAGCCCCGACCAGCTCGACACGATGATGCGTTCGGACGCACCGCCGCTGATCTTCGATGCGAGACCGCGCAGCGTGCGCGACAAAGAGGCTTACCGGATCGCGGGCGCCTATCCGCTCGATCTCGATTCGCCGGACAAGCTGGACGCCATGCTGCTCGCGCATCCCATCGTCGTGTATTGCGTCTGTCCGAGCGAGGCGACGGCGCGGCGCATCATTGCGCAGTTGCATCGCAAGGGCATTCGGCACGCGCACGCGTTGAAGGGCGGTCTGGATGCGTGGGAGAAGCGCGGCTATCCCGTGGAGCCGCTGCCCGCCGATTTCTACACGTCGCTGGAACGGCTCGCGGTCGCCGTGCCGGAAGGCGAATACACGGTTCGCGCGACAATGGCGGGCTGAGGCTTGGGCGAGCCGCTGTCGTTGCCGGTTCCGTTTGCCGTTGCCGTCGCAGCGGTTTGCGCATAAACGGCACGACCGTTCACAACCCTGCGACCGCTGCAATTTTTCCCCTTCCACGGCCATTTTCCGGGACTCGCGAAAACGCCCGAAAGGCCCGTCCCGCAAGGCGCCGGGCGCCGTGACATAGGGTGAAATAACTTCCGCATAGCCTGTAACGGCGGCCATCACTACAGTGCGCATATCGGATGCGATGCACTGACTGATCCAACACCACCGCAGACGATACCTCCCGCCACAACCGTTATGGCATCGTCATGGAACACTTCGGAAAACTCCCTCTTTACGTCTCGGCCGTCATCGTCTTCGTGTCGTTGATCGAGGCCGTCGTTCTCAGCAGAAAGAACCGCAGCACCGCGACGCCGTTCGCGTGGTACGAAGTCTGGATTTCTCTGTTTGACCTGGTTGGCCGCAAGCTGCTCGCGTTGTTGCCGCTGTCGCTCGCGACGCCGGTTTTCGCGCTCGCGTGGGACCATCGTCTCTTCACGGTGTCGATCAATAGCGCGCTGATGGTGTTCGCGCTCTTCATCGGTCAGGAGTTCTGCTACTACTGGTATCACCGCGCGTCGCACCGTATGCGCTTCTTCTGGGCCACGCATGCCGTGCATCACTCGCCGAACCAGTTGACGCTGTCCACTGCCTATCGGCTCGGCGTGACAGGCAAGCTGACGGGCTCGGCGATCTTCTTCACGCCGCTCGTGTTCCTCGGCGTGCGCCCTGAAGTCGTGCTGCTGACGCTCTATATGAACCTGATGTACCAGTTCTGGCTGCATACGACGTGGGTGCCGAAGCTCGGCTGGCTCGAATACGTGTTCAATACGCCGTCCGCGCACCGTGTGCATCATGCATCGAATGTCGAGTACCTCGATGCGAACTACGGCGGCGTGCTGATCATCTTCGACCGTCTGTTCGGCACCTATGTCGAAGAACGCGCCGACGAACCCTGCCGCTACGGTCTCGTCACACCGACCACGTCGCGTAACCCGTTCGTCGTCGAGTTCGAGCACTGGGCCACGCTGATCCGCGATGTCGTGAGGGCGAAAAGCGTGTGGATCGCGATCAACCACGTGATCCAGCCGCCGGGGTGGCTGCCCGATGGCGGCGGCGAAACGACGGAAGAACTGCGCCGCAAGAGCAAGCCGGTGCGTGGCGAGGTCGAGACCGTCAACGGTTGAGGCAGGTTGGAATAGCGGGGGCGCGCAGTGCGATGCGCGCCCCGTTTGTTTTTGCCATGCGGATCAGGCGCTGCGCTTGCTGATCTCTCTCGCATACGGCTATTCATTCTGGATACCCGCATGCGTCGTCTTTCAATTGAATGACGTCGGCCGACGCGCCTGCACGCCATGGGCCAATGGAGTAGTCTATCAACCTCATCATTGCGCCCGCATCGAAGCTTGCGAGCGATCCGCATCGTTCAACCGATTCATCAACGAGGCCAACATGGAATATCGTCACCTGGGCGCGTCGGGATTCAAGGTGCCCGTGCTCAGCTTCGGCACGGGCACTTTTGGCGGCAAAGGCGAATTCTTTCAGGCGTGGGGCGCGACGGATGTCGCCGAAGCACGCAAGCTCATCGACGTCTGTCTCGACGCCGGCGTGACGATGTTCGACACCGCCGACATCTATTCGAACGGCGCGTCGGAGGCGATTCTCGGCGAGGCCCTGAAAGGGCGTCGCGACAAGACCATCATCTCGACGAAGGCCACGTTTCGCTTCGATGAAAACGATCCGAATGCCGTGGGCTCGTCGCGTTTCCATTTGATCCAGGCGGTCGATGCGGCGCTCAAGCGTCTGCAAACCGACTATATCGATCTGTTCCAGTTGCATGGCTTCGACGCGAAGACGCCCGTGGAAGAAACGCTCTCCACGTTGAACGATCTCGTGCGCGCAGGCAAGATCCGCTACACGGGCATGTCGAACTTCTCGGGCTGGCATCTGCAAAAGTCGCTCGATGTCGCGGACCGCTATGGCTATCCGCGATACGTGGCGAACCAGACTTATTACTCGCTGATCGGACGCGACTACGAATGGGAACTGATGCCGCTCGGCATCGACCAGGGCGTGGGTGCCGTCGTATGGAGTCCGCTGGGCTGGGGCCGTCTGACGGGCAAGATTCGTCGAGGCCAGCCGCTGCCGGAACAGAGCCGCTTGCACAAGACAGCCGACATGGGCCCGCCCGTGCCCGACGAGTATCTGTATCGCGTGGTGGATGCACTGGACGCGATCGCCGAAGAAACGGGCAAGACGATTCCGCAGATCGCGTTGAACTGGCTGCTGCAACGGCCCACGGTTTCGACGGTGCTGATCGGCGCACGCAACGAGGAGCAATTGCGGCAAAACCTCGGCGCGGTGGGCTGGAATCTCACGCAAGCGCAGGTCGCGAAGCTCGATGAAGCGAGCAAGGTCAGGCCGGCGTACCCGTACTGGCATCAGGAAGGTTTCGCGGAACGCAACCCGTTCCCGGTGTGAGTCGAGTTTGAGTTGCATCGCAGGGCCGGCGCATCATCGGGTTCGAGACGGAACGCGGCGCTGGCTTTTGGTTTGCTTCGACAGCAATGTATCCAGGCGCGCTCGAACGTCCCGAAGCGGACGCGAGCGCAGTGCATCGAATGGTCATGAGCGAGGCCAGATATGCCGACAGTGCTGCTTGTAGACGACGACGTTGAAACGCTGGACGCATGGCAATACGTGTGCGAAGCGCATGGCTATGCGACCTGTGTTGCCGAAGATGGGCGCGCCGCGCTGGACATGCTGCGCGAGCGCGATGTGGATATCGTCGTCGCGGACTGGCGGATGCCGGTAATGTCGGGCAGCGTGCTGTGCCATCACGTGCGCAACGAGCGGAACCTGGCGGAGATCGTGTTCATTCTGGTGTCGGGCGAGCCGAGCCCGCCCGCGTTCGTCTATTACGACGGCTTTTTGCGCAAGCCGCTCGACCCGACGGATCTGCTGTCGGCAATGGACCGGCTGTTGCTCGAACGCGCCGCCGACGGTCGTCGCAAGCGAAACGTTTCCACCGCGCCGAAGAACGGCTAGCCAGTCCATGCCAATCACGTGCAATGCGTGGTTAGCTTGCAATACGCTTATCGTTTTTGAGCACATGTCAGTGCTCACGAAAGCATGTGTATCTGTCTGAAAGCACTCCGGCATAGGACGCGTTGCTTTAGCGCCGCGCGACGGTGCGCTTGAGCGCCGGATATTTTTGACACTCCTATGATGAAGACGCTGTCGAGTCTGGCGCGCGCGAGGTTGCCAAACCATCGTCGGTTCTTTTATGATCGCGCGCCACAAAACGCTTCACCGCTACATCACGGAGCCGAACCAACATGAAGAAATCTTTACTCGCCCTCGCAACACTCGGAGTTTTTACCGCTTCCGCGCATGCGCAAAGCAGCGTGACGCTTTATGGTCTTATCGACACCGGTCTGGTGTACACCAATAACCAGCAGGGCCACAGCAACTGGCAGATGGTGAGCAGCTCGACGCAGAATACGGTGTTCGGGCTCAAGGGCTCGGAAGATCTGGGCGGCGGCTTGCATGCCGTATTCAAGCTCGAACAGGGTTTCCTGCTGAACAACGGCGCGCAGGCATTTTCGGGCAGTGCCTTCGGTTCGCAGGCGTGGGTCGGCCTGCAAAGCGATCCGTACGGCACCTTGACGTTCGGCCGCCAGTTCGACGCGATGAACGACCTCGTCGGGCCGCTGACAGCCGAGTTCAACACGTGGGGCGGTAGCATGGCCGCGCATCCGTTCGAGAACGACAACCTCGCTGCGAACTCCGTCGTCATCAACAACTCGGTCAAGTACACCAGCCCGACGTGGAGCGGCGTTACGGTCGAAACGATGTATAGCTTCAGCAACAAGGCAGGCGACTTCGCGAACAACCGCTCGTATGGCTTCGGCGTGTCGTATGCGATGGGCCCCGTCAATCTCGCCGCCGGTTACCTGCAGTTCAACAATGCGGGCAACGGCAGCGGCGCGACCACGTCGTCGGATACGAGCGCGAACTTCATCGCGGAACGGCAGCGCATCTGGTCGGTTGGCGGCAACTACACGTTTGGCCCGGCGACGGTTGGTCTCGTGTGGAGCCATTCGCAGATCGACAACGCCGCGGGCGTGTTCTCGTTCGGCACGGGCACCTATCTCGGCGCCAACGATTCATCGGCGGGCACGCTGGCCGGTTCGTTGCGACTGGATAACTACGAAGTGAATGCGAAATATGCGCTGACGCCGGCCTTGAGCGTGTCGGGCGCCTACACGTACACGCATGGCGCGTACAACGGCTCGTCGCCGGGATGGAACACGGCGATGCTGCAAACCGACTACGCACTCAGCAAGCGCACCGACTTCTACCTTGAAGGCGTTTATCAGAACGTGCATGGCGCACCGGCGGATTCGGTGCTGTCGCACGCGATGATCAACACGCTGTCGCCGTCGTCGACGGATTCGCAGGTTGCCGTGACGGTTGGCCTGCGTCACGCGTTCTGATCCGTGTGACGTAGCGAACGGGCGTCAGAACAGATGCCGCAAGCCAACGCGCACGGCAAGCTGCGAATTGGCGCCCGTTCTCGAATCGTTCGGACTGGCACATCAGTGCGTGCCCTGCATCTTCCAAAGCAGCGGCATTAAACAAAACGTATCTGCGGCGCAGACGCTATCACGGGCTTTCTCGAAGACGCAGCGGCTCGAGCCGTTGCCCGATTCTTCATATCACGCGTGTCCCGTCTACCATCCTGGTAGCGTATCCATGGCAAACTTCGGCTTTGTCATCTCCGCTCTGTCATGTCTCGCCCTCTTTCATTCGATGAGAAGGGCGAGGCCACGCACCTTATGGACGCCGACGCCTACGCCTTCGACCAGCTTCGCCCGCGCCTGCAGAAAATCGCCTACCGGATGCTCAGTTCCGTCGCCGAAGCCGAAGACATCGTGCAGGACGTCTGGTTGCGCTGGCACGCAGCCGACCACGCGAGCATCGACAACGCCGAAGCGTGGCTGGTTTCCGTCACGACGCGCATGTCCATCGACCGTCTGCGTGCAGCGAAAATCCAGCGCGAGCACTACACGGGCATCTGGCTGCCCGAGCCTGAGATCAGCGATTCGCCCGCGACGCCCGAGGAGATGACCGAGCGCGCCGACGACGTGTCCGTCGCATTCCTGATGCTGCTCGAGCGGCTCACGCCCGAAGCGCGCGCCGCCTTCCTGCTGCGTGAAGTCTTCGACGCGGACTATGACGAGGTCGCCGATGCGATCGGCAAGACGGAATCCGCATGCCGTCAGCTGGTGAGCCGTGCGAAGGCGCAACTGCGCGACGAGCGTCCGCGTTATGCCGTGCCGCGCGAGAAGCATCGCCAGTTGTTGCAGGGCTTTGCGCAGGCGCTCGCGAGCGCGGACTTCCACGCCATCAACGCGTTCCTCGCCGAGGACGCCACGCTGATCGGCGACGGCGGCGGCAAGGTGAAGAGCTTCCCGAAGCCGATGATGGGCGGCCGGCGTATTGCGCAGCTGTTCTATGCGGCATTGCGGCGTTTTCCGGGCGGGGTTCACGTCAAGCTCGTGACGCTCAACGGGCAGGGCGCGCTGTTGCGGTATATCGAAGGCAAGCTCGAATCGGCGATGTCGTTCGAAACGGACGGCGAGCGTATCGTCAGCATTCACGTTCAACGCAATCCCGACAAGCTGGCGCGCATCGCCGCCGCCTACGAACCCTGAGTGCGACGACGATCGCGGCGCCCATGACCGGCTGACAGCGGCTGACCGCGGGATTGGTGCCGGATGGGCAACACGGTGAGCCCGTCCGCAGGTCTACCGCGGCGCGCGTCACGAACTTACCATGGCTTCGTGCGGTTCACTACCGCGAACGGCATCCGTCCCGCACGGATGCTTCCGTCATCGTCGCCAGGAGAAGTCATGACTCAGCGTATCAACTACTTCCATCAATCGCCCGAGCTAGCGAAGAAGTTCATCGAGCTCAGCAATCTGCTGAAGGATTGCGCCATTGAAGAACCGATCCGCGATCTCGTCAATATCCGCGCTTCGCAGATCAACGGTTGCGGTTTTTGCCTCGACATGCACGTGAAGGAAGCGACGATTCACGGCGAGCGCGCGCTGCGTCTCCATCATGTGGCGATCTGGCGCGAGTCGACGCTGTTCTCGCCCCGCGAACGCGCCGCGCTCGCGTGGACGGAAGTGCTGACCACATTGCCCGAGCACGGCGTGCCCGACGATATCTACGAGCGTGTGCGCGGCCAGTTTTCGGAAAAGGAACTGTCGGACCTGACATTCGAAGTCATGGCCATCAACGCCTGGAACCGTGCGAACGTGGCGTTCAAGTTCGTGCCGGGATCGTCCGACAAGGCATTCGGCCTGGACAAGGCGAACCTCGCCTGAGCCGGGGCGCCGTTCCCGTTCAACCTCGGCCTGTGCGGGCCGCCATGTGAGGAGCGCATGATGTTTTGCTCGAAGAGAATTGTCGCGGCCCTGCTCGTCATGGCGGGCACGTTGACGAACCAGGCCCGCGCCGAGCCGCCCGCGGCCATCGTGACACCCGTCATGACCAGGCCGCTCGACGACTATCCCGGCAAGGAAGCGTTGATGATCCTGGTCGAATATCCGCCCGGCGCCGTGGACCCGGTGCATCGGCATCATGCGCACGGGTTCATCTACGTGCTCGAAGGGTCGATCGTGATGCAGGTCAGAGGCGGCAAGGAAGTCACGCTGACGCCGGGCCAGTCCTTCTATGAAGGCCCGAACGATGTTCACACGGTGGGCCACAACGCGAGCCAGACGAAGCCCGCAAAGTTTCTCGTGCTGCTGCTGAAGGACAAGGGCGCGCCCATTCTGGTGCCGGAGAAATAGGACGCGCGAGCGGCCTTGCGCGAGGCCGCAAAAGAAAATTCGCGGACCACGTCACAAACGCAAGCGCTGAAACGTCTAGTCGGATATGGACTTCACTCTTCGCGCTTCCATGTCAGACTACGCACCGCGCCGCTCCGTGACGGGCGCCGACGATCCGATTGCCAGCACGTTTGCAACGAGTTTCGCCGGTGTTGTTTCCTTTCTTGCCGTTGCCAACGAAGGCAGTTTCGCCAAGGCGGGCGATCGCCTCGGCATTGGCCGCTCGTCCGTCAGCAGGAACGTGCAGAAGCTGGAGGCCCAGCTGGATACGCGCCTCTTTCTGCGCACCACCCGCTGCACGTCGCTGACGCGCGAAGGCGAACTCTTCTTCGAGAACTGCCAGGCGGGCGTCAAGCGTATCGTCCAGGCGCTCGAAGAGATGCGCGAGCTGCGCAGCGGGCCGCCGCGAGGGCGGCTGCGCATCTACTCGACACCGGGCTTCGGGCGCAGGATCGTCGCGCCGTTGCTGCGCGGCTTTCATGCGCAGTACCCGGATATCTCGCTGGAACTGCTGCTCAACGACCGTCCCGCCGACTTCACGGCCGATCGCATCGACGTGTCGTTTCGCGACGGACGCATGGAAGACAGCGAGATCGTCGCGCGCCAATTGATACCCATGCAGATGATCGTCTGCGCGTCGCCCGCGTATGCGGCCGCGCACGGCTTGCCGCGCCATGTCGACGAACTGGCTGATCATCGCTGCATCAACCTGCGTACGGCGACGGGGCGCGTGAGGGAGTGGGAATTCAAGGTCGACGGCCTGCCGGTGCGCCGCCAGTTGCATGCGCCGCATACCTTCAACGACCCGGATCTGATTCTCCAGGCGGTGCTGGACGGACTAGGCATCGCGCAACTGCCCGGTTATCAGGTGTGCGATCTGCTCGGCGAAGGGCGTCTCGTCACCTGCCTCACCCAGTATGCCCCGGACGACAGCCGTCATTACATCTGCTATCTGAGCCGCAAGCATCTTCCGGCGCGCATCCGCGTGTTCGTCGACTACATGACGGAGCACACGCGCGCGCTCGACCTGCATTGCCTGACCACGATGGATGCGATGGCAACGGTCGACTGAGCGCGGCGGGGGTTCGAATCCGCGTCTTCGCACGTTGAACTCGACGCGTGCCTCTCGCAATCGCAAGCTGCGTCACCGCGACGGCATTTCACGCTCGCCGGGACATGACGACGGCACTCGCCCGTCGAACAGCACGGCCATGCCGCATTCGGATGTCAGCATGCGTCGCGCGTCGTGTCCCGCGCCGGGCACTTCGACCACGCGCTGATTCAGCCCGACGGGATAACGCCGTTGCAGATAGTCGAAGTACGCAAGCCCACGCGCGAGCCTGAACGGACCTTGCGCCATCGCCGCGCAGGAGCGGTCGATAAAATGCGTGCGCGGGTTCACGTCTTCCATTCCGAGCAGATACACGACATCGCGCTTCGCGTAGCGCGCCTCGATTTGCGCCGCGTCCTGCGAGGCGACATAAGCCGGCGGGTCGGCCATGCCGTACTTCCATTCGACCGCGCGCGGACAGGCCTGTGTATCGACGTGCTGGAAAACACCGCGCGTGACGGGACGTTCATCGTCGAAGTACAGATAGCTCGACGGATTCGCGACGACGTACCGCACATGGATGCCGTCGCGCGCCAGCGCTTCACCGGCGCGTCCCGCCACGGCATAACGCTGCACGACCTGCGCACCCGCCGAATGCCCGATCACCGTCACCGAAGATAACGCGGGATAGCGCTGCCTGTCGTCGAAATGTTCGAGCAGCGCATCGAGCGCGGCGAAGGAACTCACCGGCGCGGGGCGGCGCGCGGGCGCGCCTTCCTTCCATCCGGCTTCGGACCACGCGAGCGTGCTTTCAGGCATCGGGAACGCGCGCAGATCGCGCGTCGTCAGAAACTGCGGCGCGACAATCATGGTTCGTGTTGCATCCGGCCCGGCAGCGGCGAGCACTTGCTGCCCGGTGGCGAAGTACTGGTCGGCGTTGCGCAACGTGCCGTGAACGATGATGAATACGCGCGTGACGCCGGGTTGTGCGGCGTCGATGTTGCGATCGGCGTAGAGTGGCAACGTGCCGTCGCCTTCGGGCGTAACGACACGCATGGCCTGATCGGCGACATGCGCGACGGGCGCGTTCTGTCGCGACGATGCGGTGTCTGAGGCGGCGTGCGCGCGGTTTGCCGCCGCCAATGCCAAGGCGATCCATGCCGCGGCGAGCCACGGGCGCCGTGCCGGTTCTGAAAACATATCGAATGTCTCGTGAGGTACGTGCGTATTTAACGCGCGACGCGGCGTTATCCGTCGCATGAATCTGGCGCGTCGCGGAACGCAAATTGCTCAGTTGCAATGCCGGAATTTCGCCGACATGCGACTTTCGACACCTGCAAGGCCGACAATCTATGCGGTCGCCCGACCGCCTGGGAGACGTCCATGAACCGCTGGCAGCGTTCGTTCTCCAATCTGCGCAGTTCCCGGCATATCGCGATTTTGGGCCTCGTCGCGGCGATTTGCATATCGTGCAGCGGGGGCGGCTCGTCGAACAACGCGAGCACGAACGGCGGGAGCGGCGGCTCGGGCAGTCCGGGCGGCTCGGGGGGCTCGGGCAGTTCGGGCGGCACGGCGGCGGCAGTCACCGACGTGCTCACCTTCCACAACGATGTGGCCCGCACAGGGCAATACCTCGCGGAAACCACGCTCACGCCCGCGAACGTCAACGCGGCGAGCTTCGGCAAGGTGGGCTTTTTGTCCGTCGACGGCAAAGTGGACGCGCAACCGCTGTACGTCGGCAACGTGCAGGTGAACGGCGCGGCGCACAACGTCGTGTACGTCGCGACCGAGCACGCGAGCGTGTACGCATTCGACGCCGACAGCAACGCCCAGCTCTGGCAGCGCTCGCTGCTCGGCGCGGGCGAAACGACCAGCGATCCGCGCAACTGTGCGCAGATTTCCCCTGAGATCGGCATTACGGCGACGCCCGTCATCGATCGCGGCCGCGGGACGAACGGCGTGATGTATGCGGTGGCGATGAGCAAGGACGGCGCCGGCACGATTCATCAGCGCCTGCACGCCATCGATCTTGCCACAGGCGCCGACGCGCTCGGCGGACCCACGGACATAACGGGCCGCTATCCGGGCAGCGGCGCGAACAGCAGCAACGGCGTGACCGTCTTCGATCCACAGCAATACGCGGAGCGGCAGGCGCTGACGCTGGTCAACGGCAACGTCTATCTGGCGTGGACCTCGCACTGCGACCAGGGGGTCTACGGCGGCTGGGTGATGGCCTACAACGCCGATACGCTCGCGCAGACGGGCGCGCTGAACCTGACGCCGAACGGCAGCGGCGGCGCGGTATGGATGGGTGGCGGCGGCATGGCGTCGGACGGCACGTCGCTCTATCTGCTCGATGCCAACGGCACGTTCGACACCACGTTGAACGCGCAAGGTTTTCCATCGAATGGCAATTTCGGCAATGCGTTCATCAAACTCCAAGCCGCGCCGAACCTCAGTGTGGCGGACTATTTCGCCACTTTCGATACCGTGTCGCAATCCGCGCGCGACGCCGACCTCGGTTCCGGCGGCGCGATGGTGCTGCCCGATCTCGTCGATGCGAGCGGCGTCACCCGGCGTCTTGCGCTCGGCTCGGGCAAGGACTCGAAGATTTATGTCGTCGATCGCGACAACCTGGGCAAATTCAACGGCTCCAGCAATGCGATCTGGCAGGAGATCGACGGCCAACTGATAGGCGGCGTGTTCACGACGGCGGCGTTTTACGGCAACGTCGTGTACTACGGCGCGGTCGGCGATAACCTGAAGGCGTTCCCGGTCAGCGGCGCGCGTCTCGCCGCCACGCCCGCATCGCAAAGCGGCTTCAAGTTCCCGTATCCGGGCACGACGCCGAGCATCTCGGCGAACGGCGCGCAGAACGCGATCGTGTGGGCGGCGGAAAACGGCGCGGTGGCGGCGCTGCATGCGTTCAATGCCGCGAATCTCGCGCAGGAGCTGTACAACAGCAATCAGTCCGGCTCGCGCGATACGTTCGGCGCGGGCAACAAGTACATCACGCCGATGGTCGCGCATGGACGCGTGTATGTCGGCACGACGAATGGCGTCGCGGTGTTCGGATTGTTGAAATAGCCCGGCCGCGCGGCGCGCCCGCTAACACGCGGCCCGCGCCTCGGCCAGCAGACGATGGATCTGCGCGACCACGCCCGCGCCTTCGCCGACTGCCGACGCGACCCGCTTGGTCGACCCCGAGCGCACGTCGCCGATCGCGAAGACGCCCGGCACGCTGGTCTGCAATGACATCGATTGCAGCCCGGCGCCGGGAATGTCGGGCCCCGTCAAGACGAACTCCCTGTCGTCGAGCGCCACGCCGCATGTCTTGAGCCAGCCGGTGTTCGGCTCGGCGCCGATGAAGACGAACAGATGATGCGTCGTCATGCTGCCTTCGATGCCGCCCGCGCCGCGATAGTGCACGCGTTCGAGCCGCGCATCGCCTTGCAGCGCCGTCAGTTCGACGCGCGTGTGGAGCGTCACGTTCGGCAGCGCGAGAATCCGTTCGATCAGATAGTGCGACATGCTGTGCTCGAGGCTCGCGCCGCGTATGAACATGTGCACATGCTCGGCATGCGACGCGAGAAACACGACTGCCTGTCCCGCCGAGTTGCCGCCGCCGATCAGCAGCACGGGCTCCTTGCGGCACAGACGCGCCTCGATCGGCGTTGCCCAGTAGTAGACGCCGGAGCCTTCGAAACGCTCCAGCCCGTCGACGTCCGGGCGCCGATACTCCGCGCCGCTCGCGATCACGACGGTACGCGCAGTGATGCGCCGGGCGTCGGTGAGTTCGACGACGGGCGGCTGTTTGTCGCAATACAGGGCCTGCACCTCGCACGGAATGCCGATGTGCGCGCCGAACTTCTGCGCCTGCACAAATGCGCGGCCCGCTAGCGCGTGGCCGGTGATGCCCGTCGGAAAACCCAGATAGTTTTCGATGCGCGAACTGGTGCCGGCCTGGCCGCCGGGCGCGCGGCAATCGAGCGCGGCCACCGATAGCCCTTCCGAAGCCGCGTACACGGCCGCCGCCAGTCCCGCCGGACCCGCGCCGACAATGGCGACGTCGTACACATGCGCCGGATCGAATTCGGGAATCAGCCCGAGACACGAAGCGAGCTGTCCTTCGTCGGGATTGCGCAGCACCGTGCCGTTCGGGCACAGGACGAGCGGAAAGTCGTCGGGTTGCGGGGTCAGCCGTGCGAGCAACGCGATGGCTTCGGCGTCCTTGTCCGCGTCGAGCGTCAGGCTGGGGAACACATTGCGGCGCAGGAAGTTTTGCAGCGCGATCAGCCGCCCGTGGTTGGACGGGCCGACCAGCACCACGCCGTGTCCGCGCTCGATCACCAGAACGCGCCGCAGAATCAGCGCGCGCATGATCTTCTCGCCCAGATCGGCTTCGCTGATCATCATCGCGCTCAGTTCGTCGGGCCGTAGCAGGATCGCTTCGACGTCTTCGACCACGTGCGCGTCGACCACGGCCGGTTTGCTGGAGAGCTGCGTGACATCCGACGTGAACTCGCCGCGTTGCGTGTAGGTATGAATAATCCGCTCGTGGCCGAGACCGTCGCGCCCGACTATCCGCACCTTGCCCGACAGCAGCACGAACACGCCGGGACACAGGCTTCCCGCACGATAGAGCAGGGCGCCCGTGGTGTAGCGCGACGGCGCGCCGAAGCGGCGTATCCGATCGATTTCCGCTTCCGAGAGCACGGGAAACATCTGCTGGTGCCGCGGATGATCGCGCACGCTCGGGTCTTCGAGGAGATCGCCGTCAAAGAGGTTCGCGTCCGTGGCGGGCTCACGGGCGGGCGCTGCGTCTGACGGCGTTGACTCGTTGCTCATCGCGGACTTCCTCCGGCGCATGACGGGGTGGCGCGTGGGCGTTGCGCAAGTGTTGGCTGCCCGTCAGCCAAGCATACTTCCATCATTCGATTCTTGCGTGCGATGGGCCGGTTTGGGTGTTTCCTGGCCGCGTGTTTCATTCGACCACGTTGCGTCGCTTCGCTGATCACTATCGAAAGCGTGTGAGCGATTAAATCGTATGCGATTGACATGGCGGGGCGCTTCCATCAATATGCATCGCATGCGATCGAATCGCATGAGTTGTATAAACCGATCTCCACTTTCGACTTAGGATTCGCAATGACCAGAATTGAAAAAGTCCTGTTCACGGGCAAGACGCACACAACGGCAAGCCAGCACGCTGGCGCTTCGCGCGGCCACGAAGAGCGGCTCGACCTGAGACTGTCCGCGCCGGGCAACGACGCACATCCGCAGCATGTGTTCGAAGCCGCCGATCCGCATCCGACGGCGGAGCAACTGTTCGCGGGCGCGTGGTCGGCATGTCTGATCACCGCGATCGGGTTGGCGGCCAAGGCGAAGAAAGTCGCGCTGCCTTCCGACCTCGCGCTCGACATCGAGATCGATCTCGGCATGACGGGCAACGCGTACTTCCTCGGCGCGCGGATCGACGTGAGCATGCCGGGCGTGCCGCGCGAACTCGCCGAAGCAGTCGTGCATGCCGCAGACGAACTATGTCCGTACTCGAAGGCCACGCGCGGCAACATCGACGTCGCGATCAACGTGATCTAGGCGTTCGTCACGTGCGCGCACGCGTGCGCGCGTGCGCAAGCGGATGCCGTGCGTCTGGCCCGAAAGGGCGCGCTAGAATGAAAATCTGCGCCCTTTCATCGACGGCAGACGGCCATGAACCTGTGCATCGCCCGCTTCGTTCGCCCAACGGTGTCTGCCCTCTGTGCTGCGTCGCTCGCCGCGATTGCCGGGTGTGGCGGCAGCGTGTGCATCGGCTTCGACGGCTGCACGGGCGCAGTCGTGGTGCAGAACCTTGCGCTCGCGGGCACGGCGGCCACCGGCAAGGCCCTTGCGAGCGCGAACCTCAACGTGGCCTGCGCGCAAGGCTCGGGGGCCACGTTAACGGATGGCGGCGGACGCTACAGCCTCGCATTCAATGCGACGCCGCCATGCGTGATGACCGTGACGTCCGGCGGCACGACGCTGCATTCGCTCGCCTTCGCTGGCGGCACCTTCAACACGACGCCCGAAACCGAACTGATGCTCGTCTACCTCGCCGCGCAACTCGGCACTAGCGTGTCCAGTCTGATTGCGAATTTCGCCAGCAACGCGCCATTTCAGCAGGCGCTTGCGAACCAGAGCAATGTACTGAATGCGCAATCGGCGGTGGTCGCGAATCTGCAGCAACACTATGCCGTCACGCTCGCTGCACCCGCGTTCCTGACGACGCCATTCACGGTCGGGCAGGCAGGCGTCGATAGCGACCTCGATGCGCTCGCGAAAGCGGGCGCCATCGACGCCAACGGCATGCCCGATTCAGCCGCCGTTGCGCTGATGGCGCAAGCGGGTGCCGCGCATCCGCTTGCGAAAGCATCCGCGCCTTTACCGGGCGGTATGTAAGTCGCGCGTCACGCGATCGGTTCTGTCGTCAGCGCGCGTGTCAGGCCGTGCATCGGACGGCGCATCGCGACATCGAACGGATTCACCTGCGGGCCGATCAGATCGGCCTGGCGCTTGAGAAGCTCGACGACCATCGGCAAACGGTCTTCGCCCAGACGCGCCGACAGTGTGCCGACGCTCAGCGCCGCCACCGCGCAGCCCGTCCGGTCGATGATCGGCACGGCCACGCCCGCCATGCCTTCCAGCACGCCGCTATTGCGCCCCGCGTAGCCGAGTTGCCGGACGCGTTCGATTTCTGTGCGCAAATAGACTTCGTCGAGCACGCCATAACTGCGCAGCCGCGGCACGTTGAAGCGGATGATCTCTTCGCGCTCGGCTTCAGGCAGGAACGCGAGAATCGCAAGGCTGCCTTGGCCGACGCCCAGTGCGACGCGGCCGCCGATATCGCCTGTGAACGAGCGGATCGGAAACGGGCCTTCGCACATGTCGAGACACACGGCATCGAAGCTGCTTTTGACGAGCAGGAAGATCGTGTCGCCGAGACTCGCGCACAGTCGCAGCAAGGCAGGGCGGCACAGTTCGCGCATGCCGCTCGGATTGCCTGCCTGCGAGGCCAGCGCAAAAAAGTCGACGCTCAGCCGATAAAGCTTCGTACTCTGATCCTGCTCGACGACCCCTTCGGCAATCAGCGCATGCAGGATGCGATGCACGGTGGCCTGCGTCAGCCCGACGGCTTTCGCGATGCGCGTGACGCGGCCGCCTTCGGGTTGAATTTCTCCGAGCGCCCGGATCACCGCGAATGCGCGCTGCAACATGCCGGTGCCGGGAGCTTCGGCTTCTTTCGAAGAAATCATTGGCGATCTCGATTCGGATTCCATTGAACGGAATACTAGCTGATGTTCTTCCTGAAAAACAAACTGTTGTCTCCAAACGCCTTGAAAGCGACAGTACACGCGCGCTTCAGTATTTTCACTGACGGCACGCAGCGGAACATAACGCATGAGCATGGGACAAATATTCCACTCAACGGAAGAAATAGAATCTTTATATCGTTGATTGGAATTTGACATTGACGCTCTGGAATTTGGCTAGCTAGAGTCGGCTCAACAGACACCCGTCGATTCAGCCGGTGCCGTGCACCGAAAGGCCAGACCATGTCGTTCCTCACATTGACTGACGTTTCGAAGACGTTCGGCGATCTGCACGCCGTGACGGGCGTCAACCTCGCGGTGGAAAAGGGCGAATTCGTTTCGCTGCTCGGCCCGTCGGGCTGCGGCAAGACGACCACGCTGCAGATGATCGCGGGCTTCATCGAAACGACGCGCGGCCGCATCATGCTCGACGGCCGCGACATCACGCACATGAAGCCGAACCGGCGCGGCCTCGGCATCGTCTTTCAAAGCTACGCGCTGTTTCCCCATATGAGCGTTGCGCAGAACGTCAGCTTCGGGCTGGAAATGCGCGGCGTCGATAAAACCGAGCGCGCCGACCGTGTGCGCGAAGCCCTCGCGCTGGTGCGGCTCGATGCGCTCGCGCATCGCTTTCCGCGGGAATTGTCGGGCGGTCAAAGGCAGCGTGTCGCGATTGCGCGCGCGATCGTGATCGCGCCGCCCGTGCTGCTGCTCGACGAACCGATGTCGAACCTCGACGCGAAGCTGCGCGAGGACATGCAGTTCGAACTGCGCGCCATTCAACGCAAGATCGGCACGACGACCATCATGGTCACGCACGATCAATCCGAAGCGCTGTCGATCAGCGATCGCGTGGTCGTGATGGAAGCGGGGCGCATCACGCAGATCGACACGCCGTATCGCGCGTACGAGCGGCCCGAGAATCTGTTCGTGTCGCAGTTCATCGGCAAGGCGAACATGCTGGCGGGCAAGATCGTATCGCGCGACGGCGACGCGATCGGCATCGACCTGGGCCACGATCTCGCGGAAACGGGCAGCGTGGCGCAGCTGGCCGCGCAAGGCCAGGCGATCGGCGTCGGCGACGCCGTCACGCTGTGTATTCGCCCGGAAAAACTGCGGCTCTGCGCGCCCGACAAAGGGCGTCTCGCGGGCAACGTGACGAGCCGCTTCTTTCTCGGCAGCCAATGGCTTTACCGGCTCGACAGCCGCGTCGGCGAGATGCTGGTGTGCTGTCAGAACGAAGGCAACGAACCGTTTTCGGAGGGCGCGCAAGTCGGCATCGACTGGCATAGCGATTCGCTGCGCCTGATCGGCCAGGAGCGCGCGCATGGATAGCACGCTGCCCGCCACGCAAAGCGCGAACGCCAGCGCGGCGCGCGCGCCATGGCGCGCCTTCGTGCCGCTCTGGCTGATGAGCGCGCCCGCGTTGATTCTGTTCGCGACGCTCGTGCTCGTACCGCTCGCCATGACGCTCGCGCTGACCTTCTACCGCTTCGATCCCGCCAGCGGCCCGATCGCCGCATTCGACTTGCACAACTACGTCGAAGTGCTCGGCTCATCGTATTTCCACACGATCTTCCTGCGCACCTTCGGCATCGCCTTGCTGACTACCGTGCTGTGCGTCGCGATCGGCACACCCGAAGCCTATGTGCTGTCGCGCATGCGCGACCCCTGGCGCTCGCTGTTCCTGCTGGTGATTCTCGCGCCGCTGCTGGTGTCGGTAGTGGTGCGCGCATTCGGCTGGAGCATGCTGCTCAATACGAACGGTCTCGTGAATCAGGCGTTCGCGCTGTTCGGCCTCGGACCGTACAAGCTCGAATACACGACCTTCGCCATCGTCATTGCGCTCGTGCACGTGATGCTGCCGTTCATGGTGATTCCCGTGTGGACCGCGTTGCAGCGGCTCGATCCGCAGACGGAGAACGCGGCGTTGTCGCTGATGGCGTCGCCTGCGACAACGTTGCGCCGCATCGTGTTGCCGCAACTCGTGCCCGGCATTCTGTCCGGCAGCCTGATGGTGTTCGGCCTTTCGGCGAGCGCCTTTGCGATTCCCGGCCTGCTGGGCGGACGCCGTCTGAAGGTGGCGGCGACGGCTGTCTACGACCAGTTCCTGAGCTCGATGAACTGGCCGCTCGGCGCGACGATCGCGGTGCTGCTGCTGGTCGCGAACCTGGTGGTGATGCTCACCTACTACCGCGTGCTCGAGCGGCGCTACACGCGCAGCATGGGCTGACGCGAACCCGACAGGCGAAACATCATGCGCAAGAACGGCCCCTTTGCACTCGCGTTCCACACCATCGTGATTCTGTTCGTGCTCGCGCCACTGGCGATCGTCGTGCTGGTTGCCTTCACGCCCGACGAAACCTTGACGCTGCCCACGCATGGCTTCTCGCTGCGCTGGTTTCGCGCGATTCTGGACTATCCGGACTTCATCACGGCGTTCTTCAACAGCCTGAAACTGGCCTTCGCTTCGGCGACGCTGTCGCTCGTCGTGGCCTTGCCTGCGGGCTTGGCGATTGGCCGCGCGCGCTTTCCGGGGCGCAATTTTCTCAATGCGTTGCTGCTGTCGCCGCTCGTGATTCCCGGCCTCGTGCTCGGCATCGCGATGCTGCGCTTCTTCGCGCTGATCGGCGCAACGGGTTCTTTCGCCTGGTTGATTCTTGCGCACATGGTCGTGATCACGCCGTTCGTGATGCGCCTCGTGCTTGCGTCGGTGAGCGGGCTGGACCGCAGCATCGAGCACGCGGCGTCGTCGCTCGGCGCCGACGCGTGGACCACGTTCCGCCGCATCACGCTGCCGATGATCGTGCCCGGCATCACGGGCGGCTGGCTGCTTGCGTTCATCAACAGCTTCGACGAACTGACGATGTCGATCTTCGTCACGTCGCCGCAGACGGTGACGCTGCCGGTGCGGATGTACATGTACGCCACCGAATCGATCGATCCGATGATGGCGTCCGTCTCCGCGCTCGTCATCTTCATCACGGCGGGCGCGATGCTGCTGCTCGACCGTGTCTACGGTCTCAACCGCATTCTGATTGGCCAGCACTGATGGCTTCTTGCTCTCCCGCTCACATGTCCCGTTCCCACAGCCAGTTGCTGCGCGTGGCCGAAGCCGAACGCGCGCCGGTGTCGTTCTTTCTCGACGGCGTCGAAGCCGGCGCGCTGACGGGCGATACCGTGCTGACCGCCATTCTCATGCAGCAGCGCCACGTGCGTCACAGCGAATTCAGCGGCGAGCCGCGCGCGGGCTTTTGCATGATCGGCGCGTGCCAGGACTGCTGGGTGCGTTGCGAAGACGGCGCGCGGATTCGCGCATGTTCGACGCTGGTGAAAGAAGGCATGCGGATCGTGACGAAGGGCGCGCCATGACGCGTGGCCAACAGGTGGTGATCGTCGGCGCGGGGCCTGCGGGGATTCGCGCGGCGCAGACGCTGGTGGCGGCCGGCATCCGGCCCATCGTGCTGGATGAAAACGCGCGCTGGGGCGGACAGATCTATCGTCAGCCGCCGGCCGATGCGGGTTTCCGCCGCAGCAAGGCGACGCTCTACGGCTTCGAGTGGAAGAAGGCCGATGCCGTGCACGAAGCGATGCGCGCGCTTCTGCCGCATATCGACTATCGGCCGGAGACGCTCGTATGGTCGTGCGAAGGCCGCAGGCTGGACACGATGTGCAATGGCCGCGAGGCCAGCGTGGCGTTCACGCAGTTGATCATCGCGAGTGGCGCGACGGATCGCGTGTTGCCCGTGCCCGGATGGACACTGCCCGGCGTCTATACGCTGGGCGGCGCGCAGGTCGCGCTGAAGGCGCAGGGCAGCGCGATCGGGCGGCGCGTCGTGCTGGCGGGCACGGGGCCGTTGCTGTATCTCGTCGCGTATCAATACGCGAAGGCGGGCGCGCGGATCGAAGCCGTGCTCGACACGAGCGCGTGGTCGAAGCAGGTCGCGGCCGTACCGAAGCTTATCAGTCAGCCGTCGACGTTCGCCAAGGGCGTCTATTACGTGGCGTGGCTCAAGGCTCGCGGCGTCAGAGTGGAGCGCGACGTGACGCTGGCCGGTATCGACGGCGAGGACGGCGTGGCGGGCATTCGCTTCAAGGCATCGCGTGATAACGGGCGCATCGAGACGATTGCCTGCGATGCCGTCGGTCTCGGCTTCGGCTTGCGCCCGGAAACGCAGCTCGCCGATCTCGCCGGATGCCGCTTTCGCTTCGATTCATTGAACGGCTGCTGGCTGCCCGAGCGCGACGCGGCAGGGCGCAGCTCGGTGGCCGGCATCTATCTCGCAGGCGACGGCGCGGGCATCGCGGGCGCGGATGCGGCTGAACTCGCGGGCCGGCGTGCGGCGCTCGCGCTGCTCGACGATCTGCGCATCGCGCATCCGGCGCAGACGGATGGCCTCGATGCCGCGACGCTGGAGCGCCGCCTGCAACGCATTGCCGTGTTTCGCGCTGGTATCGAAGCGGCCTTCGCGCCACCCTCGCAACCCGCGAAGCAATGGCCCGACGACATGACCGTCTGCCGTTGCGAAGAAGTCGATGCGGGTACGTTACGGCGCTGCATTCGCGGCGGCGAGGCGGGCGAGATCAACCGGCTCAAGGCCTTGACGCGTGTCGGCATGGGCCGCTGCCAGGGACGGATGTGCGGCGAAGCGGCCATTGCGCTGCTGAGTGAGGAAACGGGGCGTCCGGTCGAAGGCGTCGGGCGTCTGCGCAGCCAGGCGCCCATCAAGCCCATTCCCATCTCGCCGATGCTGTTCGACGACGACGTCGCCGCGATTCCCGAGGAGGCACGCGATGAGTGACGCTGTTCACTATCAGGTCGTGATCGCGGGCGGCGGGCTGGTCGGCGCGTCGGCGGCACTGGCGCTCGCGCGGCGCGGCGTGCGCGTCGGACTGTTCGAGCGGCGCTATTGCGGCGCCCAGGCGAGCGGGGTCAACTACGGCGGCGTGCGCTGCCAGGGGCGCCCCGCCGAACAGATGCCGCTTGCGATGCGCGCACGGCGCGTCTGGGACCGCTTGCCGGAACTGATCGGCATCGACGGGGAGCTCGTGGTGTCGGGTCATCTGCGTCTGGCGCGACGCGACAGCGATTTTGCCGTGCTCGAAACATGGGCCGCGATGGCGCGCGAACATGGGCTCGAAACCGGGCTGCTGGCGGGCGCGGCGTTTCGCAAGCGCTATCCGTGGCTTGGCGGCGCGGCGTTGGGCGGCTCGCTATGCATGAGCGACGGCCACGCGAATCCGCGCCTCGTGTCGCCCGCCTTTGCGCGCGCGGCGCAACGCGCGGGCGCCGTGGTGCGCGAGCAAACCGCGCTCACCGACATCGCGCATGACGGCACGCGCTTCCAGCTTCGCGCCGGCGACGAACGCATCACCGCCGACTGGTTGATCAACAGCGCGGGCGCGTGGGCGAACACCGTTGCGGGCTTTTTCAACGAAGCCGTGCCGATGAAACCGATCTACCCGAACATGTGGGTGACCGAGCCGCTGCCGCGCTTCATCGCGCACAACCTGGGCGTCGTGGGCGGCGGCGTGTACGCGCGCCAGGTCGAACGCGGCAACTGCGTGATCGGCGGCGGGCGCGGCCATGGCGACGGCGAATACGCGCAACCGTCCACGCAGACCACGCGCGCCGTGATGCGCGACGCGTGCGCGCTGCTGCCCGCCTTGCGCGACGCATTGCTGATCCGCACGTGGAGCGGCGTCGAAGGCGAGACGCCCGACAGCAACCCCGTGATCGGCGCGAGCCAGAAGGTGCCGCGCCTGCTGCATGCATTCGGTTTTTCGGGCGGCGGCTTTCTGCTTGCGCCCGGTATCGGCGAGGTGCTGGCCGACCTCGTGATCGACGGCGAGACTTCGACGCCGCTCGATGCGTTTGCGATCGGCCGCTTCAACCGAAGCGCGATCTCCGCTGTTCTTTAATCCTGTCAAGGAGACCCACAATGAAGCTGTCAAGCACGGTCGCGGCGCTGGCCGCCGTGTGTGCGATCGGTGCGGCTGCGCCCGCCTGGTCGCAAACCAAAACGATTTACATCGGCATGAACGGCGGCCCGATGGAGAAGGCGTACACGAGCCAGGTGCTGCCCGACTTCGAGAAGGCGAACAACGTGAAGGTGGTCGTGGTGCCGGGTACTTCGTCCGATGTGCTGGCGAAGCTGCTGGCCAATCGCAACAGCCCGCAGATTCACGTCGCGTTTCTCGATGACGGCGTGATGGCGCGCGCCGTCAGCATGGGCGTGTGCCAGAAGCTCGACGATGCGCCGGTGCTGAAAGAGCTGTATCCGTTCGCGCGCATGAAGGATGACGTCGGCGCGGGCGTGCAGCTCGGCATGACGGGCATCGGCTACAACACGAAGCTGTTCGCGGAGAAGGGCTGGGCGCCGCCCACCTCGTGGATGGATTTCGCCAATCCGAAGTACAAGGGCAAAGTGGTGTTCCAGTCCGCGTCGAGCAGCACGTTCGGCCTGCACGGCTTTCTCGCGATCAACCGTTTGATGGGCGGCAACGATCAGAACGTCGAGCCGGGTTTCAGCAAATGGTCGAGCACGGTTGGGCCGAATGTCGTCGAGTACATTCCCAATTCGGCGAAGCTCTCGGAGATGGTGCAAACGGGTGAAGCAGGTCTTTTCCCGCTGACGCCGACGGCTGTCGGCGATCTGCAGGACAAGGGCATTCCTGTCGGCTACGCGAATCCGAAAGAAGGCGCAGTCTTGCTGCTGGTCGATCTGTGCGTCGTGAAGAACAACACCGATCCGCAGCTTGCGCAAAAGCTCGCGCAGTTCCTGTTGTCGGCGCCGGCTCAATCGAAGGCAGCGGCAGCGGGCAAGCAGATTCCGACCAACGAGCACGCAACGATGACGCCCGCGATGCAGAAGAGCCTCGGCAATCTGGATGATCTGGTGAAGAAGGTGACGGTCGTCGATTGGGATTCGATCAACGCGCACCGTGCGCAGTGGGATCAGCGCTGGAACCGGCAGGTCGAACAGTAATGGTCTGATGCGCGGCGAGCGGACCGTGCCCGCTCGCCGCCGTGGCGCGCGACCTCTCGCGCGCTCTCTATCCGTGCCGTAACGAACAGACGGGCATGAAAAAGCCTGCGCGCTGACAAACTGCACACGAAACGTGTAATTTGTTCTACGCTATAAAAGTTACCTGCTGCGCATTCACGCTCGTCTTGCGTCGGTGCCGATCGGGAGCGGTCGCGACCGCTTGCGCTCCCGCCAGGTCGTGCGGCATCATGGCCGGCTGCTAACGTCAGAAGCTCTCTATGCTGATTCCCGATAACCCGCCGGCCGTCGTTACATCGACGGTGGCGGCATCCGACGCATCGGTCGGAACCTGTTACCACGGAGGAAGAAGATGGCGATTCGACTAGGAGAAGTAGCGCCCGATTTCACGGCGGAAACCACGGAAGGCACGATTCGTTTTCACGAATGGATCGGCGATAGCTGGGCAATCCTGTTCTCGCACCCCAAGGACTTCACGCCCGTCTGCACGACGGAACTGGGCTATATGGCGGGACTCAAGCCGGAGTTCGACAAGCGCAACACGAAGATCATCGGACTGAGCATCGACCCCGTCAGCGATCACCAGAGATGGGTGAAGGACATCGAGGAGACGCAGGGCAACGCGATCAATTATCCGATGATCGGCGACGCCGATCTGAAGGTCGCGAAGCTCTACGACATGATTCACCCGGAAGCGAGCGGCGGCCCGCGCACGGCCGTCGACAACGCGACGGTGCGTTCGGTGTTCCTGATCGGGCCGGACAAGAAGGTGAAGGCGATGCTCGTCTATCCGATGAGCTCGGGCCGGAATTTCGACGAAGTGCTGCGTTTGCTGGACTCGCTGCAACTGAACGCGAAGCACACGGTCGCCACGCCCGTGAACTGGAAACCGGGCGAGGACGTGATCATTCCGACGTCCGTTTCCGATGACGCTGCCAAAGAGAAGTATCCGCAGGGCTTCAAGACGCTGAAGCCGTATTTGCGTTACGTGCAGCAACCCAAGTGAGACCTTGAGCGACGGTCCGGCGCGCTTGTGCCGCGCGCCGGCGTGATTTCCATTCGCATCAGAGACATTTTCCGACACACGTTGAGAGACCGTGAGCGTGCTGATCTTCCGACAGCTGTTCGACCAGCAATCGTCTACCTACACCTATCTGCTCGCTGACGGTGACACGCGCGAAGCCGTGCTGATCGACCCCGTGTTCGAGCAGACGCGCCGCGATGCCGCGCTCGTCGACGAACTCGGCCTGCGCCTGCTTTATACGATCGACACGCATCTTCATGCGGATCACGTGACGGGCGCGTGGCTGTTAAAAAATCGCACGGGCAGCCAGATTGCGATATCGGCGGCGAGCGGCGCGGAGGGCGCGGATCGCTATCTGAGCCATGGCGATTCGATTGCGTTCGGCGCACGGCAACTGCGTGTGCGCGCGACGCCTGGTCATACGAATGGCTGCATCAGTCTCGTGCTCGACGACGAAACGATGGCCTTCACGGGCGATTGTCTGCTGATTCGCGGTACTGGCCGCACGGACTTTCAGAACGGCAATCCGCATGCGCTGTTTCGCGCGGTGCACGAGCAGCTTTTCTCGCTGCCCGAGAACTGCCTGCTGTATCCGGCACACGATTATCGAGGCCTCACGGTGACGAGCGTGGCCGAAGAGCGGCGGTTCAATCCCCGGTTGGGCGGGGAGCTTTGCGAAGACGATTTCGCGGTCTACATGACCAATCTCGGCCTTGCGCATCCGCGGCAAATCGATGTCGCCGTGCCTGCCAACCTGAAATGCGGCGTCGCGGCCAGCGATCCGTCGCTCACGCCGCAATCCGAATGGGCGCCGCTGACTTACACGTTCGCGGGGATTTGGGAAATACATCCGCAATGGCTCGAAGAGCATCTGCAATCGGTGCAGATCGTCGACGTGCGTGAGCCCGACGAATTCGACGGCCCGCTTGGGCGGATTCCCGAGGCGAAGCTGATTTCGCTCGGCAGCCTGGCGAAACGCTCGGCGGAACTCGACAAGGAACGTCCAGTTGTGACGGTCTGCCGCGCGGGCGGCCGGTCTGCGCAAGCGACCGTGATGCTTCGCCAGGCGGGTTTCGAGGATGTCGCGAATCTGGCGGGCGGCATGTTGCGCTGGCGCGCTGAAGGCCGGGTCGTCGAGAACGGCAGTCTGTAGGCGCCATTCAAACGCATTGCTCCCTTTCGTCTGACCCGTCGCCTCGACACTGCGCGATGCGGAAAGAAATGCGCGGTCGCTCTGCGTCTCTTTCGACTGTCAGGTAGGTTCTTCCCATTGAATGCACGCTGTAAAGATGCACATGCTGCGAATGTGTAGGGAGTACTTTTTATATCGTTCCCCAGGTAGAAAGGACCAGATTGATATCGTTAAGGGCGGCGTTTAATAATTCGGCGTGCTTATCAACGTAAAAATCACGCACATTGCTGTTTGATCCCGCCCTTGGACAACACATCATGGATTTCGGACAATCCTCTCGCGCCATCTCGCCATGCGCCGTTGCCGCAGATCATACGTGCTAGCTTTAATCGAGCCGTCCATGCATGTCGCGACAACGGGAGAGATGATGGAGAGCGTGATGGAGCTTCGCACTGTCGACGCGATGAATGAGCTTGACGCGGCACGTGTCGCAATCGTCATCGCGACGAAAGGACGTCCCGACGCAATACCCAACGCGCTCGCATTTCTCGCGCGTCAAACCTTGAGGCCTTGTGTCGTCATTCTTTCCGCTACGAACGAAGCTGACATCGGTGAAAAGTACCCGACGCCGTTTCCCGTGATGCGCATCTTCGGGCCCGCCGGTTTGCCCGCGCAAAGAAATCGCGCGCTCGATGCGCTTCCGGCCGATATCGACGTCGTCGTATTCTTCGACGACGATTACGCGCCATGCCGCGACTGGATCGAACAGTGCGTGCGGATGTTCGAGTCCAATCCCACCGTGCTCGGCGTATCGGGGAATACAGTGCAGGACGGCTCGAAAGGGTGTCCGCTGACGTGGGGCAATGCCAGTCGCATCGTAGCCGATGCGGAAAGTGCGGAAAGCGCGCCGCATGCGCTGATGCCTTGCATTTCACTCTACGGCTGCAACATGGCATGCCGCATGAACGCAATGAGCGGCCTGCGTTTCGATGAGCGTCTCGTGCTGTATGGCTGGCTCGAAGACAAGGACTTTTCGTGCCGGCTGGCGAGCCGCGGCCCCATCGTGCGATGCGCGCAGATGCGCGGCGTGCATCTGGGCATCGCATCGGGCCGCGTGTCGGGGAAGCGCTTCGGCTATTCGCAAGTCGTGAACCCGAACTATTTGCGGCGCAAGGGCGAGATGTCGCGCAGCGAAGCGGTGCGTTACATCGCCAGGGCGCTTGTGATGAACGCGCTCAAGTCATTGAGACCCGAGCCGCATCTCGACCGTCAGGGACGCCTGATCGGCAATGTGCTCGGCCTGATCGCGATTGTGTCGGGGTCGGGCGATCCGGAACAGGCCGCGAAACTGTAGCGCAAGGCGGGCAATCAGATCGTGCCGAACAACGCACGCGGGCGATCGCGCAACGCTTGCGCCAGCGTTTGCAGCGCGCTCACCAGTTGCTCGCGCGAAGACGCGCACGCGAGATTGATCCGCACGCCGTGCTCGACCTCGGCGCGGTCGACCGCAAAGGCCGACGACGGCATCACCACCACGCCGCGCGCTCTCGCATTCGCGGCGAAATCGTCGGCGCGCCACGGCGGCGGCAGCTTGAGCCACACGAACATGCACGCGGGGTCGGACTCCAGCCACTCTTGCGGCAGAATCTGCCGCGCAAGATCGTGCCGCACGCGGATTTCCGCGAGTTGCGCGTCCATGATGCGTCGCGCGGTGCCGTCCTCGATCCAGATCGTCGCGATCAGCATCGACATCGGCGCAGGCATCCAGGCTGTGGTACGCACGGCTTCGGCGGCGAGCGCGGCGCGCTCGGGCGGACTCAGCAGATAGCCCAGGCGCAGCCCGGGTGCGAGTATCTTCGAGGTCGCGGCGATGTGAAACGTCAGCTCCGGGCACAGACTGGCAAGCGTAGGCAGACGCTGCGAAACGAGCGGGCCATACACGTCGTCTTCGATGATCGCCACGCCATGACGCCGCGCGATATCGACGAGCGCCACACGCCGTTCCAGGCTCATCGTCGTCACGGTCGGGTTCTGCAGATTCGGCACCGTGAAAATCGCCTTGACGGGCACGCGGCTGCAAATGCGTTCGACTTCATCCGTGATCAGCCCGTCGCGGTCGCTCGGCACGCTGACTATCTCGAACTGGAACACGGGCGCAAGCGCCTTCAGGCCGTAATACGTGAGCCGGTCGGCGACGATCACCCCGTCCGTGCCGATCAGGCTGTTGAGCACGGCATAAAGGCCATGCTGCGCGCCGCTGGTGACGACGAGATGTTCCTGCGACGGCATGAAGCCCGGCCCCGCCATCCACTTCGCGCCCGCTGCGCGCGCCCAGTCGGGACCCTGCGGCGGCTGGTATTCCTGTAGCGACGCATAGCGCGGATCGCGCGGCAGATCGGCGAGCGTCGTTGCGAGAGACGCAAGGAACTCACCCGTCGCGGGCCGGTTGACCGTCAGATCGATCGCGCCGCCCGGCGCGGCATTCGGCGCGCTCGCGGTTTCGACACGCGGCATGGCGCCGCCCGTCACGAGCGAGCCGCGCCGCTTGCTGCCGATCACGAGGCCGCGCAGTTGCAATTCCTTGTACGCGCGCGACACCGTCGACACATTGATGCCGAGCTCGGTGGCGAGTTGACGCTGCGGCGGCAGACGGCTGCCGGGCGGATAGACCCCGCCGCGAATCTCGTCCTCGATCGACGCCGATACCTCGATATAGGTCGCGCGTTTTGTCTGGACGGCATCACCGTTTGTCTGGTCTGCCCCGGTTGCGGCGCCGTTGCTGCGTGCTGCCTTGCCTATGCTGGAAGCCATCGTCTCGCCCTGTCTCCATACAAAACAGGCTTTGTCTGCCTGTTTGTGCCAGTTTGCCGGATTTTATACCAGATAAGCGGGTATGCCACGGTTTTCAAGCCCAGCAAGGAGCACGCCCGGAAGGGCCAGGGAAAGTCCTGGACCACACAATGAGGTTTTTAATTGCACACAAAAAATTGTTGTGTGATTCTTTGAATCATATTTTGTGTGGTTTCCGAATTGCAGGATCGAGCCGAAAGGAGCTTTTGCATGGCAGAGAGCAGGACAAACGCCCGCGCCTCGCGCGACACGCAGGAGAGCGCGACGCCCCGTTCCCGCTTGGCATTGCGTCAGCGGCAGTTGAGCAGCGTGGTCGGCTATGTGGCGGTCATTGCCGCCATCGTGTCGCCGCAGGGCGTGTTCCTGTTCCTCGTCAACGCGTCGGGCGCCGTGATGTTGTTCGTCTGCCGAAGCCTGCACCGCAACGGCGAGCAGCCCTCACTGCCGATGTGGCTCTTCCTATGGCTCTCGTATGCGGTTGTGGCGGTGATCGTCGGCGTGCTGGTCTCGATGGGCGTGGACGCCGAACTGCGGCCGCAATTGATGGCGAGCATCGCGAGTCTCGCGTTCGCCTCGGCGGCATGGCTGCCGGCGGCGAAGCGGCGCAACGCGGATGACGGCACGCGCACGGGTATTCTTGCCGCGGCCGATGTACGCGCATTGTCGGGAGAGCGTTGATGGCAGAGATCGGCATTGTCGGCGCGGGTTTCATCGGGCTTGCGAGCGCCGGCTGGCTGATGCGCGACGGGCACCGCGTCACGCTGTTCGATCCGTCCGGCGTCGCGCAGGGCGCGTCGTTCGGCAACGCGGGCACGTTCGCGCCGTATGGCTGCATTCCCGTGAACAACCCTTCCGTGTTCCGCGATCTGCCGCGTTTCCTGCTGTCGAGCGAGAGTCCGTTCCGTTTGCGCTGGAGTTATCTGCCGCACGTGTTGCCGTGGCTCGCGCGCTTCATGATCAGCTCGACGCGCAAGCGTTATGAGGCGAGTGCCGGCGCGCTCGCGGCATTGCTCGCGCAGGCGCAGGACGGCTATGCGCCGTTGCTGGAAGAGCGGGAGCTTGCGAAATACGTGAGACCGCGCGAGTGCCTCTATCTGTATTCGAGCGGTGCGTCGTTCGATGCATCGCGCGCTTCGCTGAATCTGCGCAAGCAACTCGGCGTGTCGTTCGACGTGCTGTCCGCCGCCGAGGTGCGCGAGCTGGAGCCCGCGCTTGCACCGATCTTCGAGCGGGGCGTGCTCTTCCGCGACAGCTGGCATTTCTCCGATCCGCAAGGCTTTCTGCTGTCGCTGCATGAACTGCTTGCGGCGCGTGGCCTGGAACTCGAACGCAAGAGCGTGAGCGCCATTGCTCCGGCGGCAGACGGCGTCACGTTGACGACCGACGACGGCACGCCACGCCGCTTCGATCATGTCGTCGTCGCGACGGGCGCGCGCTCCGCGAAGTTTGCGGCGCAATGCGGCGACCGCGTGCCGCTCGATACTGAGCGCGGCTATCACGTGCGCTATCGGGGCGCCACGCACCTGATTTCGCGGCCGGTCGGTTGGGCCGAGCGCGGCTTCTACATGACGCCGATGGACGACGGCGTGCGTGTTGCGGGGACGGTCGAACTGGGCGGCTTCAGCGACGTGCGCAATCGTTCGTTGCTGGACCTGCTGACGTTTTCTTCGAAGCGCGCATTGCCGGGGCTGACGCAACCCGACAGTACGTGGCTCGGCTTTCGGCCCACGCTGCCCGACGGCGTGCCTGTGCTGGGCCGTTCGAGCGACAGCGAGCGGGTGATTTACGCATTCGGGCATCAGCATCTCGGGCTGACGTTGGCGGGCGTGAGCGGGCGCATCGTGGCGGATCTGGTTGCGCGGCGCGCACCGCCGCTCGATCTGTCGCGCTACGCGCCGACACGGTTCTGAGGCGACGCATACGCATGTTTCAAGGACGACTTCGAGGCGTCGCGCATCGGGTCAGTCGACAGGCAAAGAGCGCGACATTTTCTAATGACAGGAGCGCATCATGAATCGACGTACATGGCTGATGAGGTTAGCGGTTTGCGCTCTGGCGGCGCATGCTTCATTCGCATTCGCTGCGGACCCGGAAATCGTCAAGATAGGTTTTGTCGGGCCGTTGACGGGGCCCGTCGCGCGGGTCGGCAAGGATCTGCAATACGGCGCGCAACTTGCGCTCGATGAAGAAAACGCGAAGCATCCGACCGTTGCTGGCAAGCCGGTCAAGTTCGTGCTCGACGTGCAGGATGACCAGGCTGATCCGCGCGTCGCGATTCAGGTTGCGCAAAAGCTGGTCGATGAAGGCGTGGTGGGTGTGATTGGCCACTACAACTCGGGGTGCAGCATTCCGGCTTCGACTGTGTATCACAACGCGAATGTCGCGATGATCACGCCGGGTTCGACCAATCCGCAATTGACCAAGCAGGGCTACAAGAACGTGTTCCGCACGATGGGGCATGACGGCATCGGCGGCGTGGTGGCGGGGCATTTCGTCGTCGAGCAGATGAAGGCGAAGCGCATTGGCATCATCGACGACCGCACGGCGTTCGGGCAAGGTCTTGCCGATGCATTCGAGAAAGGCGTGAAGGAAGCGAACGGCAACATCGTGTCACGCGAATTCACTAACGACAAGGCCGTTGATTTTCGCGCGATTCTCACTTCGCTGAAGAGCAAGAATGTCGATGTGATTTTCTTTGGTGGGTTGGACGAGCAGGGTGCGATGCTGGTGAAGCAGATGCGTTCGCTGGGGATGCAGGCACAACTGTTTGGTGCGGGCGCGTTGAAGAGTAATGCGTTTCTGCAGATTGCGGGTACTTCGGGTGAGCGCACCCAGGATCTTGAACCGGGACCCGCGCTGGATAAGTTGCCTGCGGCGCAGGATTTCGGCAAGCGGTATAAGGCGCGATTCAATCAGGATGTCGAGCTGTATGCGCCCTTTGCATATGATGCTGCGCTCGCTATGTTGAAGGCGATTCATGATGCTAATTCGCTCGATCGTGCGAAGATCGTTGAGAGTTTGGCTAAAGTTTCGTTGACGGGTGTTACTGGGAAGATTACTTTTGATCCTTATGGGGATCTGATTAAGCCGCCATATACGCTCTTCGAGGTGCAGCAGGGGCAGTGGAAGAGTGTTAAGACTGTGGGTGGGGGAGTGTGATTGCTTTTGCCTTTGCCTTTGCCTTTGCTTTTGCTGCGCTGGCATCCGCGTCGCGTTAGCGTGCTTCAGGCGTCGCCCCTGTGCGGGGCGGCACCTACTTTTCTTTGC
>NZ_JAGUUD010000063.1:0-50136 GCF_020177535.1 Paraburkholderia sp. XV
GCAAAGAAAAGTAGGTGCCGCCCCGCACAGGGGCGACGCCTGAAGCACGCTAACGTAACGCGGATGCCAGCGAAAATCCAAAGAAACCAACCAGCGTCGCAGACAAAAGAACGACTACCTCAAAGCCCGCACCAAAACCCTCGCAACATGCGTAGCCCCAACCCCTGCCCCATCAAAAATCTGATGCCGACAACTAGTCCCATCTGCGACCATCAGAGTACGAGCATCGATCCCACGCGCCGCAGGCAACAACGACAACTCAGCCATTGCCATCGAAGCCTCATAATGCTCCGCCTCATACCCAAAACTCCCAGCCATCCCGCAACACGACGATTCAACGGTCGATACTTTCAATTCGGGAATCCACTTCAACACCGTCTGCACGGGCGAAAACGCATCGAATGCCTTCTGATGACAATGCCCATGCACCAACGCCTGGCTCGCGTCGTCGAGCGGTTTCAGATCGAGCTTCACTCGACCAGCCTTATGCTCGGAAACGAGAAACTCTTCAAACAACATCGCAAGTTTCGACAGACGCGCGGCCTCTTCACCGAATCCATACTGCAGAAACTCATCCCGCAACGACAATAGACAAGAAGGCTCCAGCCCAACAACCGCCACGCCGCGTTCGACAAAAGGCCTGAACGCATCGAGCATCCGGCGCGCCTCGCGCTTCGCTTCATCCACGAGTCCTGCTGCGAGGAAAGTTCTGCCACAGCAAAGCGGACGCTCGCCCTCAACAGTATTGAAGTACACGGTATAACCCGCCGCTTCGAGTACCTGTTGCGCAGCGCGTGCATTCTCCGGCTCGATGCTGTTGTTAAACGTATCGACGAATAGCAGCACTTCTTTTTGCGCACTCTGCGCCCCCAACGAAGCAGCCTTCACATATCTACTACTCAAAAAAGGCTTCACAAACCGTGGCAGCGACCTTTGCGGCGCAAACCCCAACGCGCGCTTGACCCATGGCATATCGGCCGCAATAGAAAACACCCCTGGCAAACGCGCCGCCAACGCCGCGTAACGCGGCATGAACGCGATCATCCTTTCCCGCAAGCCCAAGCCATTCTTCTGCGTCCACGCGGCGCGCGCTTCGATCTTGAACTTCGCCATATCGATGCCCGTCGGGCAGTCCCGCTTGCAGCCCTTGCACGAGACGCACAGATCAAGCGTGTCCTTCACGTCCTGGCTGGCAAGCCCTTCATCACCCAACTGCCCCGACAGCGCAAGCCGCAACGTATTCGCCCGTCCGCGTGTGACATGCTGCTCGTCCTTCGTCACGCGATAACTCGGACACATCGTGCCCGCATCGAACTTGCGGCAATGCCCGTTGTTGTTGCACATCTCGACGGCCTTCGCGAGACCGCCCGCCAGATCGTTGCCCGTGCCACGCGCAGTTTCCACGCCCGTCATCGGATCGCGCTCCACATTCCACGTCGACCAGTCGAGCGCAGGCGTCAACGACTGCACCTTGTAGCCGGGCGCGAAGCGAAAGTTGCTCGCATCGTCCATCTTCGGCGGACGCACGATCTTGTCCGGGTTCATCCGGTTGTTCGGATCGAACAGCGCCTTGATCTCGCTGAATGCCCGATTGATGCGCGGACCGTATTGCCACGCCACCCACTCGCCGCGGCACAATCCATCGCCATGTTCGCCGGAATACGCGCCCTTGTACTCGCGCACCAGCGCCGCCGCCTGTTCGGCAATGGCACGCATCTTCGTCGCGCCGTCGCGGCGCATGTCGAGAATCGGCCGCACGTGCAGCGTGCCGACGCTTGCATGCGCGTACCACGTCCCCTCCGTGCCGTTGCGGTGAAACACCTCGGTCAGCCGGCTCGTGTATTCGGCAAGATGCTCCAAAGGCACCGCGCAGTCTTCGATGAACGACACGGGCTTGCCGTCGCCCTTCATGCTCATCATGATGTTCAGACCCGCCTTGCGCACTTCCCACAGCGCCTTCTGCTCGCCTGCGTCGGGCATCTGCACGACCGAGTCAGGCAAGCCAAGATCGGCCATCAGCTCCACCAGCTGCTTCAGCGACGCGAGTTGTGCATCGCGGTTCTCGCCCGCGAATTCGACGAGCAGAACCGCTTCGGGCCTGCCGACCAGCGCCTTCTCGATCACCGGCCGGAACGCGGGATTGCTCATCGCGAGATCGATCATCGTGCGATCGACCAGTTCGACGGCAACGGGCTTGAGCTTGACGATGTGTTGCGTCAGGTCCATCGCCTGCCAGAACGTCGGAAAGTTCACGACGCCCAACGTCTTATGCGCAGGCAGCGGAGCGAGTTTCAGCGTCAACTGGCGGCTGAACGCAAGCGTGCCTTCGGAGCCGACCAGCAGATGCGCGAGATTGGCAAAGCCGTCGTCGGTATAGGCGCGCGGATTCTGACAATCGAACAGATCGATGTTATAGCCCGCCACGCGGCGCAGCACTTTCGGCACCTGCGCGACGATCTCATCGCGCTCGCGCAACGCGATCGCCTTCACGTCTTCGACAATCTGCTGCAGGCGCGCGCCCTGCGGCGCATCGCGCAGCGAAGCAAAATGCGCCTGCGTGCCGTCCGCGAGAATCGCGTCGATCGCTTCGACGTTGTGAACCATGTTGCCGTATTCGATCGACCGCGAACCGCACGAATTATTGCCCGCCATGCCGCCAATCGTGCATTGCGCCGCCGTCGACACATCGACAGGGAACCACAAACCATGCGGCTTCAGCCACGCATTCAGATGATCGAGCACGATCCCCGGCTCGACCGTCACCGTGCGCTTTTCCTTGTCGAACGCGATGACCTGATTGAGCCATTTGCTGGTGTCGATCACGAGCGCTTCGCCGACCGTCTGCCCGCACTGGCTGGAACCCGCGCCGCGCGCGAGCAGCGGCACGCGTTCGCTGCGCGCGACGTCCAGCGCGACGAGCAGATCGTCCTGATCGCGCGGCACGACCACGCCGATGGGCATGATCTGATAGATCGACGCATCTGTCGAATAGCGTCCACGGCTTGCGGCATCGAACAGCACGTCGCCGCGCAACTCCTTGCGCAAGCGGTTCGCAAACGGCGTGCTCAGGCGCGCCGACGACGGCACTAGATAAATCGGCTTGACCAGCAAAGAATCGGCATTCGACATGTGCTTCGGCCTATAAAAAGCGAGGCGTGTAGTACGACACTATTCGAGCGTGACGCTGACAGGCGCAAGCCCGTCGATATGCCCGCGCGCAGTGCCCGCATGCTGCGGAAAGAACATGCCCGTATACGAACCCGTCGTGACGATCATGTCCGGCGTCACGGCAATGCGATGATGTTGCGTGCAGTGATTGACGAGCCACGTCAGCAGACGGCGTGGATCGCCGCACGGGTTCGATGGCGTCGCCTTCACCACGTCCTGGGCTTCGAACGTGAAGCCGAGCGCGGGCGCCACGAACGGAAAATCGCGCCGGTACTTCGTGAACTCGCCGACGATCAACGCACCGTGATTCTGTAGATCCGCGAGCTGCGCGAGCTTGTCGACGTTGGGCCACTGCGCAAAGCGGCTCGCTACGATTTCGATGGTCGCGGCCATCGAATCGATTGCATCGAGCACTTCGACTTCGTGATACGCGTTGGCCGACGGCTCGAAATGCCGCCCGAAGCGAAACGCGATTTCCAGTTCGAGTCCGAGCGGCGTGTAGTGCGCGCGAGGCAAACGCGCACCGTCGGCATGCAGATCGGTAGAAGGCAACGGCGCGCCCTGAATCGCGCCTTCAGCGGATTTGGCACCGATCTTCCAGCCGCCGATCCGCGCGCCGCGCAACGCCAGCAACTCGTGCTGGATCGCATAGGCGGCGCTCATGTCGGCGGGAATCAGTTCGGGCGAGAGCGACGCGAGCGTGGTGTGATCGGCGCGCGCGTCGGCAAGTTGTCGAGTCAGCATGGTCATTCAAACGTTAGCGAGGCTCACGCGTTAAAGCGCGTGGCGGGTTGTGCCCCCGGCTCTGCGCCGGTTTCGAAACGGCTTTCGGGTTGCATGCGGAACGCGAGCACGACGCCGATCGCCATCAGCAGCATGCTGCCCGCGAACGGCAACTCCCAGCTGCCGAACGTGTCGATCAGATAGCCCGACAGCACGGGCGAAATGATCGCGGCGAGCGCCGAGCCCGTGTTCATCATGCCGCTTGCGGTGCCCGAGTATTCAGGCGCGATGTCCATCGGAATCGCCCACATCGGGCCGATCGTCATTTCGGCGAAGAAGAAGCCCGCCGACAGACACACCATCGATACATAAAGATTGTGTGTGAGCATCAGCGGCACCAGCGACGCGAGCGTGAGCAGCATGCAGATCGACACCATCCAGCTGCGCGCGCGCCTGAGGTTGCCCGTGCGCTCGAAGATCTTGTCGGTGACGATGCCGCCCAGCGTATCGCCGATCACGCCGGCGAAGAACACCGCCGAAGCGAATATCGCCGACTTCTTCAGGTCGAGTTGATAGCTATGCAGAAAGTACTGCGGAATCCAGCTCAGGAACAGCCACAACGTCCAGCCATAGCAGAAGTACACGATGGTCACGGGCGTCATGCGTTTGAACAGCGCTTTCCACGGCACGTTCGCCATCTTCGCTTTGGGCGGCGGCAAGATGTCGAGTTCCTCCTGCGTGATGCGGCGATGCTCTTTCGGATACTCGGTGAACGTCATCGCCCAGACGACGACCCACAACAGACTGAATGCGCCGCAGATATAGAACGATTCGCGCCAGCCCCATGTCGTCATCACCAGCACGATCACGCCGGGCGCAACGGCATTGCCGATGCGCGCCGCCGCGTGCGTGATGCCTTGCGCGAAGCCGCGTTTTTCTTTCGCGACCCAGCGCGACATCGCCGCCGTCGCGGCCGGAAAGGTCGCGCCTTCGCCGAAGCCGAGCAGCACGCGCGCAAACAGCAGCGACACGAGGCCGCCCGCGAAGCCCGTCAGCAAGGTTGCCAGCGCCCAGATCGCGCCGCACGCAATCAGCGTGCGCTTCGCGCCGAAACGGTCGCTGACCCATCCGCCGATAATCTGAAACACCAGATACGGATACGCAAAGGCCGAGAAAACAAGGCCGATTTCCGTGTGCGAAAGATGAAACTCCTTGCCGAAGCCCGCCGCCGCCGTGCTGACGTTGACGCGGTCAAGGTAGGTGATGAAGTACATGATGCATAGCATCAGTAGAACGATACTGGTCGCACTGGTTACACGAAACCGCTTCATCGTCTGTCTCCGTTGCTGGCGGACGGGGCATTCGCACGGCGTGTTCGGCCTTCATGCCGCGCGAGCCGCCGTCCGCAGGGTCTGCCGTTGGCGTTGGTCGCGTTGGTGGTTCGCTTGCGTCTTTGTCTTTCTGTTCGCTGCTGTGCGTCGCGCTGGCCGGGCGCGTGGGTGCTTCGGGGCTTGCGTCTGAGATGAAGGAAGCTACCTGTCGCCGCTTGCGCTTCCTTCGTCGTCTGGTTATCGGCAGCTTATGCGGCTGCTTAAGTGGACAATCAAGCGGCTGCTTTCAGCTTGGGTGCGTTCGGCTGCGACATCAGGAACTCCATCGCAGCGGGCAGGCCGCTCGCCGCAACGGGCACGCCCGCGATCTGCAGGCCCATTTCGACGCCGGCAAGCGTCGCCATCAGCGTGAGGTCGTTGCAATCGCCAAGATGGCCGATGCGGAACATGCGCCCTTTCATCTTGCCGAGGCCGGTGCCAAGCGACATGTCGAAGCGTTCGTAAATGACCTTGCGCACCGCATCGGCATCGACGCCATCCGGCATCATCACGCCCGTCAGCACCGGGCTATACACGGACGGGTCGGCGCATTGAATCTCGAGGCCCCATGCACGCACCGCGCGCCGGCATGCTTCGGCGAGACGGTCGTGCCGCGCGAACACGTTGTCGAGCCCTTCGCCGAGAATCATGTCGAGCGCCTCGTACAGCCCATACAGCAGGTTCGTGTTCGGCGTGTACGGCCAGTAGCCGCTCTTGTTCATCTCGATGATTTCGGTCCAGTCCCAGAACGCGCGCGGCAGCTTCGCCTGCTTGCCCGCTTCGATCGCCTTAGGCGACACGGCGTTGAAGCTGATGCCCGGCGGCAGCATCAAGCCCTTCTGCGAACCCGACACCGTGACGTCGACGCCCCATTCGTCATGGCGATAATCGGCACAGGCAAGGCCCGAGATCGTATCGACGAGCAGCAGCGCCGGATGGCCCGCTGCGTCGATCGCACGGCGCACGGCGGCGATGTCGGACGTCACGCCCGTGGACGTTTCGTTGTGCACGACGCACACGGCCTTGATCGCGTGTTGCGTGTCCTCGCGCAGGCGCGCTTCGATCATTTGCGGCTGCACGCCGCGCCGCCAGCCTTCGATGCCCGGCAAACCCAGAAACTCCGGCTTCAGGCCGAGGTTCTCGGCCATCTTCTTCCACAGCGTGGCGAAGTGCCCCGTCTCGAACATCAGCACGTGGTCGCCGGGACTCAGCGTGTTCGACAGCGCCGCTTCCCATGCGCCCGTGCCCGACGCGGGGTAGATCACCACGGGCTGCTGCGTCTTGAAGATCTTCTTGATGCCGTCCAGGACTTTCAGGCCCAGCGCGCCGAATTCTGGCCCGCGATGGTCGATGGTCGGATAGCTCATCGCCCGCAAGATGCGGTCGGGCACCGGGCTCGGACCCGGAATCTGCAAAAAGTGGCGGCCTGCGGGATGAAAGTCGAGTTTCAGCATCGGTCGATCTCCTCGATTGAATTTTGCATGCAAAAAACTATAACAAACGATTCGTGACAATCCCAAGGCGGTGTTTACCCTCGCAGTCAGCTACCGGGTTGGATGATTTAAAATCGGTGCAAATCGTGCTTGAGGATTTTTGTATGCAAAATTCGGACATTGATGCAGGCCTGACACCGCCTCCCCTGATGCCGAAGGTCGAACGCCAGCGTTTGCACGACACGGTGGTGGAACACATCCGGCGCTTCATCGTCGAAGGCGTGCTGGAGCCGGGCAAGAAACTGAACGAACGCGAACTGTGCGAAACGCTCGGCATTTCGCGCACACCGTTGCGCGAGGCGCTGAAGGTGCTCGCGGCGGAAGGCCTGATCGATATCGAGCCGAATCGCGGCGCGTCGGTGTCGAAGATGTCGGAAGCGGAACTGCGCGAGACGTTCGAGTTGATGAGCGGGCTAGAAGCGTTTTCCGGCGAACTCGCGGCGGAGCGGATGACGGCCGCCGAACTGACCGAGATCAAGGCGCTGCATTACGCGATGCTCGCGTGCCGCGCGCAGAACGATCTGGCCGGTTACTACAGCCGCAATCAGGCGATTCACGACAAGATCAACGAGGCCGCGCGCAATTCGGCGCTGCGTCAGACGTACATCGCCGTGAACCGCCGCTTGCAGGCGCTGCGCTTTCGCTCGAACTTTCAGATTCCGAAGTGGGACAGCGCGATCCACGACCACGACGACATGCTCAAGGCGCTGGAGGCGCGCGACGGCAAGCGTCTGAGCGCGATTTTGCGGCAGCACTTGCTCGACAAGCGCGATGCCGTGCTGCAGGTGCAGTCGCGCGAAGATGCGGCGGCTGCCAAACTGAAGGCTTGAAAGCAAAACGCACGGCTCGATGCCGTGCGTTTTTTCCGATCACTCACGAAAGCGTCAAGCCGCGCGCCCTGTGTGATCCTTCTGACGCAACGATTGCGGCAGACCATACAGAATGATCAATGCGCAGATCAGGCTCAACGCGCCGATCACGTACAGCGCGGGCGTCGTGCTGCCCGTCACGTCGCGCACCCTGCCCACCATCACCGGGCTGACGATACCGCCCAACTGACCCAGCGTATTGATCAGCGCGATACCGCCCGCAGCGCCCGCGCCCGTCACGAGTTTCGGCGGCAGCGCCCAGAACGCGGGAATCGAAGCGATCACGCCTGCGCCGAGCACGGCGAGCGCCACGACGAGCATCACCGTCTGTTTGTCGAAGAAGCCCGCAGCGAAGAAACCGACCGCCGCCATCACGAGCAGCCCGCTCACGAACTTGCGGCGCTCGCCCGATGCATCCGACAAACGGCCCACGATCACCATACAGATCGCGCCGCAGATATAAGGCACGGCCGTCAGCAGACCGATGATCGTCGGGCTTTGCGTACCGGCGACGCGGATCAGATGCGGTGCCCAGAAATTCAGGCCATAAGAAGCGATCTGAATCAGGAAGTAGATCAGGCCGAGCGTCAGAAAGCCGGGCGTGCGGATCGCGCCGAGCAGCGAGTGACCATGCGTGGTCGGCTGCGTCTGTTGCGCTATCTGGCTCGACAGATAGCTCTTCTCGGCAGGCGACAGCCAGCCCGCGTCTTCGATGCGATCCTTCAGCACCTTGAGCACGAGGATGCCGAGCACGATGCAAGGCAGGCCGCCGAGCATGAACAGCCAATGCCAGCCGCGAATGCCGAACACGCCGTCCATCTGCCCGAGCACGAGGCCCGAGAGCGGCGCGCCGACGAGACCCGAGAATGCCGAGGCGAGAAACAGCAGCGACGTCACGCGTCCGCGATAGCTCGCCGGAAACCACAGTGTCAGATAGTAGAGCACGCCGGGCGCAAAGCCCGCTTCCATGGCGCCGATCACGAACCGCAGGCCGTAGAACTGCCATTCGTTCTGAACGAACACCATTGCGGCCGTCGCGAGGCCCCACGAAATCATGATCCGCGCGATCCATCTGCGCGCGCCGACCTTGTACAGCAGCATGTTGCTCGGCACTTCGAACAGCACGTAGCCGATCACGAACAGACTCGCGCCGAGACCGTATGCCGTATCCGAAAAGCCGAGATCGCTTTGCAGCTGGAACTTCGCGAAGCTGATGTTGATGCGGTCGAAGAAGGCGAACAGATAGCAGATCATGATGAGCGGCATGAGCCGCCACGTGACCTTTCTGATGATGTCGGCCGTGGCCGTTAGTTTGTCGTCACGGCCGCCTGCCGCAACTGCGCCTGGTGTGCTCATGGTTGTCTCCTTACAGGCCGGATTCGTCGTCCCGCCGTCGGTGTTGTTCAGTTGGGTGATGTTCAGATAGCGCGCACGTAATCGGGCACGGGGTGCACGTCGCAATTGCGGCCCGCTTTCATCAGTTGGCCGGGCACGTCATGACCGAGCAAAGCAGGCAGCGTGCGCGACAGCGCGATCAGTTTCTGCAGATCGACGCCTGTCGGAATGCCGATCTCGTCGCACAGGTTGACGAGGTCTTCCGTGCAGATGTTGCCCGATGCGCCCGGCGCGAACGGACAGCCGCCGAGGCCGCCGAGCGCCGCGTCGAAACGGCGCGCGCCCGCTTCATAGGCGGCCAGCACGTTCGCGAGGCCGAGCCCGCGCGTGTTGTGGAAGTGCAGCGTGAGCGCGTCGGCGGGCACGCGTTGCAGCACGCGCTTGACGAGCCGCGCGACCTGGCGTGGATTCGCCATGCCCGTCGTATCGGCGAGCGTGATGCCGTCGATGCCCATTTCACGGTACGTTTCGACGATCGAGACGACACGGTCTTCGTCGATCTTGCCTTCGAACGGGCAGCCGAACGCCGTCGCCACCGTCGCATTCAACGACACGGAGAAATGCTTCGCCAGCCGCACGATGTCGCCGAATGCATCCAGCGACGCCTCACAGCTCATCCGCATGTTCGCCCGGTTGTGTGTCTGGCTCGCGGACATCACGAGATTCAGCTCATCCGCGCGCGCATTCAGCGCGCGCTCGGCGCCCTTCACGTTCGGCACCAGCGCGACGAAAATCACGCCCGCGCGGCGCTCGATCTGCGTGAACACCACTTCGCCGTCGCGCAACGCGGGAATCGCTTTCGGCGAGACGAAGGAACCGGCCTCGATGCGCGTGAAGCCCGCTGTCGACAGTTGATCGATCAGCGCGATCTTGTCGGCCGTTTCGACCCAGGTCGGCTCGATCTGCAAGCCGTCGCGCGGCGCGACCTCCTGCACGATCAGCTTGTCGAACTGAATGTCGTCGTTATCGTAGTTCATTGCACGGCTCCTTCGCGGCGCAGCCGCTCGATATCGCTTTGCTCATAGCCGAGATCGGCGAGCACGCTCGACGTATGCTCGCCGAGCGTCGGACCTTGCCAGCGCACTTCGCCCGGCGTCTCCGACAGCTTCGGCACGATGCCCGGCATCTTCACCGACGCGCCGCCCGGCAAATCGGCCTTCACCAACATCTCGCGCGCCTGATAATGCGGATCGGCAACGATGTCGGACACCGAATAGATGCGGCCCGACGGCACTTCGGCGCGTTCGAGCGCGGCCAGCACGTCGTCGATGGATTGATGCGAGGTCCACGCGGCGATCGCGGCATCGAGCATCGCGCTATGCGCGACGCGGCCGTCGTTGCGGGCCAGCGCGGGATCGTCGGCGAGATCGGCACGGCCGATCACCTGCATCAGGCGCTTGAAGATCGGATCGCTATTGCCAGCGATCACGACAAAGCCGCCATCCTCGGTGCGATAGGTGTTCGACGGCGCGATGCCAGGCAGCGCGCCGCCGCTGCGCTCGCGCACATGGCCAAGCAGATCGTACTCGGGCACGAGGCTTTCCATCAGGTTGAAGACGCTCTCGACCAGCGACACGTCCACCACCTGTCCATCGCCCTGCCCTGTCTTCACGCGCAACAACGACATGAGCGCGCCGATCACGCCGTGCAGCGAAGCAAGCGAATCGCCCAGACTCACGCCGACGCGAGCGGGCGCGCCGTCGACATCGCCCGTCGTATAGCGAATGCCGCCCATCGCTTCGCCGATCGCGCCGAAACCGGGACGATCGCGATACGGGCCCGTCTGGCCATAGCCGGAGATGCGGACCATCGTGAGCTTGGGGTTGATTGCGTGCAGCACGTCCCAGCCGAGGCCGAGCTTTTCGAGCGCGCCGGGGCGCAGGTTTTCGATGACGACGTCGGCGTCGGCGGCCAGACGTTTGACGACGTCGGCGCCTTCCGGCGACTTCAGATTCACGCAGATCGACTTCTTGTTGCGCGATTGCAGATACCACCAGAGCGAGGTGCCTTCATGCAGCTTGCGCCATTTGCGCAGCGGGTCGCCCGTTTCGGGTGCTTCGATCTTGATGACTTCGGCGCCGAACTCGGCGAGCAGGCGCGCGGCGAACGGCGCCGCGATCAGCGTGCCGATCTCGACGACGCGAATACCCTGCAACGGACCACTCATGATGCTGTCTCCAATCTTGTTTCAGGTTGGAGACAAGGTTAGAAGGGGCGCCGCCAGGGCGTCCAACCGCATTTCGCCAAGGACCGTTCGCGGTTCGCGAACGCTCGGCGCTAAGCCTTGCCGGACAAGGCTTCCACCGCCGACAGATGATCGAACAGCAGCCTCGCGACGGGCGACAGACGCGCCGAATCGCGCGTCACGATGATGAGGCTGCGCGCGGCCCATTCGTCTTCGAGCGCGACGGATACGAGACCCAATGGCCGGCCCATGATGCGATACACGTTCACGGGGAGCACGCCGACGCCCATGCCCGCCTGCACCATCCGGCATACGGCGTCGAAGCCCGGCACGTGAATGCGCAGCTTCAGCGCCTTGCCCGCCTGGCGCGCGGCCATATGCGTGCGCGCGTTGATCGAGCTGGCCGAATGCAGGCCGACGTGATCGCTGTCGAGCGTTTCCTCGAACGCGACGCTCGCGCGGCCGGCCAGCGGATGATCGTCGCGCATCACGACGCACAGCACGTCGTGCCGGTAATGCGTCACTTCGAGGCCACGCGCGTCGGCTTCGCCGGAACAGATGCCGAGGTCGGCGAGACTGTCGGCCACGGCCTCGACCACGCCGCCGCTTGGCCGCTCTTCGAGATCGATCTTCACGCGGTCGTTGACGGCGAGAAACGCGCGCAGATCCTCGGGCAAGAATTCGACGATCGCGGAAAGGTTCGCCATCATCCGCACGTAGCCGCGCACACCGCTGGCGTGGCCCGCGAGTTCGATGCCGATGTTCTCGATGCCGCGCATCACGCGGCGCGCGTGATGCAGCAGCGTTTCGCCCGCCGGCGTGAGCGTCATGCCGCGCGCGTTGCGCTGAAACAGCGTCGCGCCGACGGCCTGCTCCAGTTCGAGCAGCCGCTTGCTCGCCGCCGACACGGCGATGGCCTCGCGTTCCGCGGCGCGCGTCAGCGTGCCTTCCTCATAAACGGCGATGAACAGTTGCAGCGTAGTGAGGTCGAGGCGGCGAAGCAGGTTCTTAAGGACCATGGCAGCAGTCTTATCGTACTGACAGAATATTCGCAATTGTGCGTCAAATGCCGTCCCGGTGCTCCGTAGTGAGCGGCGGCGGCGGTTTGCGCGCCCCCCGTTTAGGGTAGTTATCCTGATTAAGTCGCCTGACACACTGTCGTTCGAAAGGCGGGCGTAAGGACGCTGTCGCACGACGGCCGGCCTGCCTGTTCCAAAACGGGAGACAGGTATGTGTTCGAGCAGGCGAAGCATGATAGGCGCGATGCTATTCCTGGCCGCAGGCGGGGCGGCGGCGGAAACGGGCGTGACGCTGTATGGCGTGGTCGACGTATTCGGCCAATATCTGAACAACGGTGGCAAGGGGTCGTGGTCGGAGCGCAGCGGCGGCAACAGCGGCTCGTACTTCGGCCTGAAGGGAACGGAGGATCTGGGCGGCGGCCTGAAGGCCGTCTTCAACGTCGAAAACGGCTACAACGTCAACAACGGCGCGTTCTTCGGCGACTCGACCGCGATGTTCTATCGCCAGGCGTGGGTGAGTCTCGCACACGACAAGTACGGCTCGATCAGCCTTGGACGCCAGTATCAGCCCACTTTCTGGGCGCTGTATCCGAGTGACCCGTTCCGCGCGAACGAAGTGCTGTCGCCACTGGCCGCCGCCGCAACCACGGTGGACCGCAACACACTCGCCGTGCAAAGCGCGGGCGGCCGTTCGAGCAACGCAGTCATCTACAAGAGCCCGAACATGGGTGGCGCGCAGATCTGGGGCATGTATGCGCTCGCAGCCAGCGTCACCCAGCCGCTGCCGCTTTCCACGGGCAACATGCTCGATCTGGCCGCAACCTATTCCGGCTACGGACTCTACGTGGGACTGGCGTATCAGAACCAGCATCCGGGTGCGAAGACGGTGCCGGGTTTGCCTGCCATGCTTGCGTCGCTGTCCACCGAGCATTTCACCAGCGCGCTCAGCTATCGCGTCGGCATCGTCAATCTGCAGTTCAACTACGGCTATCACCGGCCCAAGGATGCGGCCGCTGGTTCGCTCGCCGCGCGGCTCAACGCGGCCCACTCGTTCAGCATCTCCGAACTCGGCGCGACGATCCAGGCCACGCCTGCCGATGCGATCGAAATCGCGGGCTTCCAGCGCGTCGTGCGCGGCGCGCATGACAACACATGGGGCGTGCAGATCGGCGCAGACCACAGTCTCTCCAAACGCACAGCGCTGTATGCACGCGGCGGCTACATGCGCAACAACGGAACGGCCACGATGAGCTGGCCGGGTGTCGCGGTGTCGAGCCCCGGCACGAGCCAGACACTTGCGGTGGCCGGGATGACCCATCGCTTCTGAACGCGGCTTCGAGGCGCGGATTGCGCCGCTCAACCATTCAACCGATAAAAGGACAGCAAATTGAAGATCATTCGAGCCGCTCATATCGTGGCTGGCGCCGTGGCCATCGCGATTTCGTGTCATGCATGCGCGCAGGCAAGCAGTGCCGCAAGCGCATCCGGAACAGTGGCGAGCCCGGCCACGCAATCGGGCAAGGCAGCTGACCGGGCACTGCGCAAGCGCGTGCTGACAGCGCTGGCGCGGGCAAAAGGTCTGCGCGCGACGGGCATTACGGTGCGCGCGCGCAACGGAGCGATCCTGCTGGAGGGCTGGGTACCCGAGGAAGAACAGGTCGACCTGGCAACGCGCGTCGCCCGAGGCGTGCCCGGCGTCGCTTCCGTGGAGAATGCCCTCACCCTTTCGACATTCTGAGAAGCTCGACCCATCTTAAGAATGCCCGTCGGGGCCGCGACCGATCCTGCATGGTCGCGCGGTCCCTCATCGGGAAATCCAAAGCCGGGGTTCGTGTGAGACGGAACCCGGCCTTCTGCCCGCGCCGAATCAGCTAACAAGCATTTTTGCTATCCTCTTCCCTCGCGCAAGTCGTCTGCTGCCGTTTTCCATCACGCGTTGTCTGCGAGGTCACTGAATGCCGAGCGTTGCCATAGCGATCTTTCCGGGCGTCCAGGCGCTGGATGTCGCGGGTCCTCTCGATGTGTTCGCCGAGGCGAATCTGTTCATCGACGGCAAGGCGCGCTATGAAGTGACGCTGCTCGCCGCGGACAGCGAACCGCTGCGCGCGTCGAACGGCATCCGGTTCGTCGCCGACGAAACCTTCGACCAGCAGCGCAGCACGTTCGATCTCGCCCTGATCGCAGGCGGTCCCGCCTTGCCGGAGAGCACGCCCGACGCGCGTCTCACGCACTGGCTCGCGAACGTCGCGTCGCGATGCGAACGCTACGGCTCGATCTGCACGGGCGCGTTCGCGCTGGGTCACGCGGGCCTGCTCGACGATCGCAACGTCACGACACACTGGCAGCACGCGCAGCAGCTCGCGGCGCAATTTCCGAAAGCGCGCGTCGATTTCGACCGTATCTATCTGCGGGACGATCGGCTCGTGACGTCGGCGGGCGTGACGGCGGGCATCGACCTCGCACTCGCGCTCGTCACCGAAGATCACGGCCCGCAGACGGCGTTGAAGGTCGCGAAGCGCCTCGTGGTGTTCTCGCAGCGCCAGGGCGGGCAATCGCAATTCAGCCCGTACCTCACCGCACCCGCAGACGAAACGTCGCCTGTTGCGAAAATCCAGACCCATGTGATGGCGAACATTCGCGACAACTTTACGGTCAGGCAACTCGCGGATGTGGCTGGCATGAGCGCGCGTAATTTCGCGCGCATCTTCGTGCAGGAAACGGGCGTGACGCCGCATGAGTTCGTCGAGCGCGCGCGGATGGATGCTGCGCGCAAGCTGCTGGAAAGCAGCGGCGCCGCGCTCAAGACGATCGCCTACGATTGCGGCTTCGGCACGGCGGACCGCATGCGTATTGTGTTCACGAAGCGCATCGGCGCGACGCCCAAGCAATACCGCGAGCGCTTTCGGCACGAGTAAGCGAAGCGGCTGCACACGTCGAATGCGCGTGAGAAAATGATGAACTGGTCAACGGTCTCATTGAATATCGGGCACATCGACATGAACGCTACTACTTCCGTTCGCGCCATCGTCACAGGTCATACGCGCGGCCTCGGCGAGGCGATCGCACAACGGCTGCTGGCACAAGGCATCGCCGTGCTCGGCATTTCGCGCTCGCGCAACGAAGCGCTCGCGAATCAGGCCGGCTTCGAACAGGTCGCGGTCGATCTGGCGGATGCCGAACGCCTGACGCAATTTCTCGCGGGCGACACGTTGCGCAACTTCCTGAGAGGCGCGCAAACCGCATTGCTGTTCAACAATGCAGGGATGGTGCAGCCGGTCGGCCCCATCGAAGCGCAAGACGTTGCGGCGATTGCGCAAGCCGTGACGCTGAACGTGTCGGCGCCGCTGATGCTGGCGAGCGCGTTCGCCACGGCGAGCCCGGACGCAGCCGACCGGCGCATCGTGCATATTTCGAGCGGCGCGGCGCGGCATCCGTATTCGGGCTGGAGCATTTACTGCGCGACGAAGGCCGCGCTCGATCACCATGCGCGTTCTGTCGCGCTTGACCAGAATCGCGCGCTGCGCATTTGCAGCGTGGCGCCGGGTGTGGTCGATACGAACATGCAGGCGGAGATTCGCTCGACAGGCCTGGAGAAATTCCCGATGCGCGAGAAGTTCGAAGAACTGAAGCGAGAGGGGAAGCTGGCGACGCCGGAAGAGTCGGCGGGCAAGCTGGTTGATTACGTGTTGAGCGAGACGTTTGGGGCGGTCGCGACGGCGGATGTGAGGGAGTTGCCGCAGGGGTGAGGACTCCGTGAACAGTGCGTCGAGTTTTTGCTCGAAGCACCGCACATCAACCCAACGAAGGCCGACGCTTCGAACGCGACGACTTGTTGCGCGCCTCCCGTTTTGACTGCGACAGGAACGCGACCACCGTATCGTAGCAATGCTGAAACGTCGGCCTGTACTCCAACGTAATGATCTTGTCGAACTCCGCCTCCAGCCGCTCGCGGTGTTCCTGCAGGCGATCAATAATTATCTGCGCGCGCTCGCGCAAGACCTTGGCCTCGCGCTCACAGTCATCAGGGCACCGTTCGAGCACGAGCGCCATGTCGAACAGATCTCGACTCGTGAAGCCAGCCGCGCGATAAAAAGCCCTCTTCGCGACGATCTCGACGGGCGTTTCCGTCGTCACTGTTCTGCCGCGAATCTTCCTGACGGCCGTCGGCTCGCTCGTCAACGTCGGGGAGATGACGAAATCAATGTCGCCGCCCTTGCCGATTATCTTCAGATAGTGCGCCGCTTCGACGTGCTCAGTCGCAAACTCCTCGGCTGTGTCGTTGAGGCGCGGCGAAAAGAACGTCAGGTATTGTGGATCTGTGATGAAGATATCGATGTCCTTGCTGTACCTGTGATTGAAGTCCAGCATCAGCATCGTCCCACCGCCAAACCGCCATTTTGGCGGGCGTTCGCCAACTTTCTCGCAAGTGTCGATTAACGCGACGGCATGATCGAACAGGCTCTCCCACGTTTTCGTATCGATATCAGGCAAGGCAGAATTCCTCGGGGACATTCAATTTGCGCCGCGCGGCCCATTCCTTGAGCTTTTCGCGAATCAATTTCCGCGTTGCTGCGTCGTATCCGGCTATCACCTTCTCGAACAGCATCGGCGGCGACTCCTCAACTGCGTAGTCGATGTGCGTTCGCCAGCGCGGCGGCACGTCGCCCGTCAGCAGGAAGTTTTCCATGATCAGCGGTGGCAGGTCGCCGGCATAGCTCGTCGAAGCGGTCTGGCACAACGCGAGCAGCGCTTTTGAAAAGCTCCCGGCTTCGTCGGGAACGATTTCGATGCGCTCGCCCAACCGCGAGAGCACCGTCAGAAGTACATGCGTGCCGACATTCCGCCCTGCTTCCAGATCCGCGACCACACGACGATTCACGCCTGCCACGCGTGCGAGCGCGTCTTGCGTCAGACCGGCAAGTTTCCTTCGTTGCCTGATCTGCTCCCCGACGGCAGCGGGGGAATGGGATGGGATGTGCGCGCTCATGTACGTTTTATAGTACATTTTTCGCAGGTGCACAACGACGCGAAACAGACGTTCACGTGACGGCGATCACCCTCGAAGATCGCGATCGCGCGAAATCAATCTCCTGAAAACTCTCACCTTTGAGTCACATGCGAGTACCCCGAGTTACATGAAGCGCAGGTCGTTGCCTCCCCGCTGCAGCCAAAAGCGCGGAATCTCGGGCAAAACCGGGCTTTTTCGACCCTGCGATCGCGACAGACCACGCATGCAGTGAGTGAAAATCATCTCCCTCGCCTCACTCCCGAAAACCCTCACCTCAAAGCAACTCGGGCCACGACGCGCAACACCCGCGCATCGTGGCCCGACCTTGAACACGTCAGCGAAACTTAAGCCTCCAGCTGCTCCAGCACCTTGCCCTTCGTCTCGATCCCGAGAAACTTCACGGCTAGCGCCGCGCAAAACGGCACGACGGCGAGCAGATAAAACGCCATATCGAGATTCCCGCCAACCATCGTCTTCGATACCAGCGTCGGCGCAAAAATCGCCGCAAGCTTCAGCCATGCGCCGCCGACACCGCACCCAAAGGCGCGAATACTCGTCGGATACAGCTCAGGCGTGTACACATAAGCCGTGATGAAACCACACGCCAGCCAGCCGAGCGCGAACGCACAGCACGTGGCGACCACGTACACGGAAGCGTCATGGAACACGCCCGCCAGCACCAGCGACAACGCGCACAACATGAACGACCAGTTGATGATCGGCTTGCGGCCCACCTTGTCGACCAGCATCGCGCACAGCAGCGAGCCCAGCACGCCGAGCACGGAAGCCGCGACAGCCAGATTCAGCGCGAGTTGCAACGGCGCGTGATACACCGTGCGATAGATCGTCGGCAGCCACGTCGACAGACCATACTGGATCACGCCGCACGTCATCCACAGCATCGCGACAGCCACCGAGCGCCTCCAGTACGCCTTGCCGAACAGATCGCTCATCTTGCGCTTCGGGTGACGCGCAGCCATCGCTTCGAAACCAGCGGGATCTTCCATCGGCGGCAGCGCGCTTTTGGCGGTACGCTCGAATGCGTGCACGGCATCGGCGGCTTCGTTCATGCGGCCACGTTCAGCGAGCCAGCGCGGCGATTCGGGTACGAGCCTGCGCAGCACGAAGAACAGAATCAACGGCATGCCGCCGATAAAGTACATCGCCTCCCAGCCAAAGCGCGGCACGATCCACGCGCCCAATGCGTTCGACGCCAGCAGGCCGACCGGGAACACGATCTCGTACAGCAGCACGAAGCGCCCGCGCCCATGCGCGCGGCAAATTTCATTGATGTACGTCGCGGCCACGGGCAACTCGCCGCCCAGCCCGATGCCCTGCACGATGCGCAACACGAAGAACACCGCAAACGTCGGCGCGAAGCCGCAAGCAATACTCGTAATGCCGATCAGCCCCGAACTCAGCGCGATCGCCTTCACGCGGCCGTGACGCTCCGCATACCACGGAAACAGAAACGCGCCGATCAGCTGACCAACCGAACTCGCGCCGATCATCAGGCCCACGTCCCACGGTGTTAGATGCCATTTACCGATCAGGATCGGCAGCGTCGCGGCGATCGCGATGACGTCGAAGCCGTCGAAGAACGTCGCGAGACCGATCAGTATGCGCGCGCGCACCAGCATCGCGTTCGCGGGCAAGCGTTCGAGCCGCGCAATGATCGAGCCGCGCGTCGCGGGATGGGAGACACCGGCGCTGCTGTGTGCCTCAAACGTATTGTCGATAGTGCTCATGCGTCGTTTCTCCGCCCCGTACTGTGTTAGGCAAGCGCCTTGTCGGCATCGGCCAGAGCCGCGACATCGACCGTGCGCCCCTGGGTCATCCATTTGCGCGCGAGCTTCAGGTCGCGCGGCGTGTTGATTGCGATCACGCCGCGCACACCACCGTCCGCGACATGAAAGAGCGTGGCGCGGCGCGCGCCGACATCGCCGCGCACGACGAGTTCGGCATCGGCGGGAATGTCGCCGAGAATCTGCAGATTCACGTCGTATTGATCCGACCAGAACCACGGAATCTCCGCATACGGCTCGAACTGGCCAAGCGCGGCCTTCGCGACGACGATCGCCTGGTTCTGCGCATTCGCCCACGATTCGAGGCGCACGCGCCGTTTCAACCATGCGCTCGGATGATTCGCCACATCGCCGCAAGCGAAGATGCGCGGGTCGTTCGTCATGCCGTGTTCGTCGACGACAATGCCGTCGTTCACGGGCAAGCCCGCCGCTTCGGCAATCGATGTATGCGGCGTGAGCCCGATGCCCGCCACGGCGAAATCGGCATCGATGGTCGAGCCGTCCGCGAGCGTCGCGCGTACTTTGCTTGCGTCTTCAGGATGCGTATCGAGCGACGTCAATGCCGCGGATAAACGCACGTCGACGCCATTCGAGCGATGCAGATCCAGCAGAAAGTCCGACACGACCGGCGGCACCGAACGCGCACACAGACGCGGCGCGCCTTCCACGACCGTCGCCGCCACGCCGAGCTTGCGCGCCGTCGCCGCGACTTCGAGCCCGATCCAGCCACCGCCGATCACGAGCACATGCTGGCTGGCGCGCAAACGTTCGCCGAGCGCCGACGCTTCGTCCAGGGTGCGCAGATACGCGATGTAATCCGTCTTCACCAGCGACGCCGGCAACTTGCGCGCCGCGCCGCCCGTTGCGATCACGAGCCGGTCGTACTGCACTGCGCGGCCCGATTGCGTGCGCACGATGCGTTGCGCGCGATCGATCTGCGTCGCGACATCGGGTTGCCATGCTTCGACATCGAGCGAAGCAAAATCGTCGCTTGCGAAGAGGCGCACGGTGTCGATATCGGCATCGCCCGACAGCACCGCTTTCGACAGCGGCGGCCGCTCATAGGGCAGATGAATTTCATCCGCGATCATCACCAGACGGCCTTCGAAGCCTGTCTTGCGCAGCGTCTTCACGACCCATCCCGCCGCCTGTCCGCCGCCGATCACGACGATGGTCTGCGGTGCGTCCGCGTCACTGGCAGCGTGTGAAATGACAGCGTCAGTCATGTTTGCGCTCCGTCATGAACTTGCCTTCCGGCGCCTTCGCGTTCTTCTGACGACGCGTGTTGCCGTCGATGCCGCCGTCGATCGCCCATTCGGCGAACACGGTCGGGCCCGGTTCGAAATCGCGCGGCTGCCATTCGGGCGTCAGTTGATCTTCGTCCGCGTAGTATTCGATCAAACCGCCTGCCGGATTCTGGAAGTACCAGAAATACGCGGACGAAACGGGGTGACGCCCCGGCCCGAGTTGCGTGTCCCAGCCGCAACGGCTGACGTGCATGCCGCCGCCGAATACTTCGTGGATGTCGCGCACGGTGAACGCGACGTGGTTCAACCCGCGCTTGCCGGTCGGCAGTTGCAGCAGAAAGATGTCGTGGTGGCCGCCGTGCGGCGCGCAGCGCATGAATGCGCCGCGGCCCGGATAACGGTCCGACATCTCGAAGCCGAGCCGTTCCTGATAGAACTTCTCCTGCTCGGCAAGACAGTTCGTGAAGAACACGACGTGGCCCACTTCGACGGGTTCTGCGCGCTCGTAGACCGGGCTGGGCGTATCGACGCGCAGCGTCTGGCCCCACACGTTCGAGGGCGAGCCGTGCACGTCGACCGCGCGCTTGCGCGTCACCTCGATGCGGATCGCCATGCCGTTCGGATCGATACAGCCGACGGCGTCGTCGCTCGCGTAGTAGCCTTGCGCGCCTTCGAGGCTCGCGCGATATGTGTCGAGATCGGAAGGCGTGGCGACGCCCCACGTCACTTCGCGCAGCGTCGGGCCTTCTTCGAAGGCGGGCGGCAGCGACGGATCGTGCGCGATCACCGCGAGCACCGTGCAGCCGTTCAACGTTTCGAAGCGTGCGCGCGTTTCGTCGTGCGCGGTTTCCTTCATGCCCCAATCGGCGAAAAAGCGCCGACAGGTCTCGAGATCCGTCACACCGTACGTGATCTGTTCAATGCCGAGAATGCTCATGTTGCGTGCCTTTTCAGTTCGCCCACGCAAGCGGGGCGTCGTTCAAGCCCCAGTAGAGGCTCTTTTGCTGCATGTACTCACGAATGCCGAGGCGGCCTTTTTCGCGACCCATGCCGCTTTCTTTCCAGCCTGAGAACGGCGTCGAAATCGAGAACAGCTTGTACGTGTTGATCCAGACCGTGCCCGCTTCCAAAGCGCGCGCGACGCGCCATGCGCGCTTGTAGTCGCGCGTCCAGATGCCGGCGGCGAGACCGAATACGCTGTCGTTCGCTTCTTTCAGCAGCGACGCTTCGTCGTCGAACGGCATCGCGACGAGCACGGGCCCGAAGATTTCTTCCTGGCAGACACGCGCGCCATTCGACAGGCCTTCGAGAATCGTCGGCTGATAGAAGAAGCCTTGTTCGCGCTTGTCGCCCACGGGCCGCTCGCCGCCGCACAGCAGACGTCCGCCTTCTTCGAGACCCAGCGCCACATAGCGCTCAACCGACTCGCGATGCTTCGCGGAAATCAGCGGCCCCATCTGCGTGTCCTCGCTCGCCGGATCGCCGACGCGCAATTCACGCGCTTTCGCGGTGAGGCGCTTCATGAACTCGGGATAGATCGAGCGCTGCACGAACAGACGCGAGCCCGCAATGCACGCCTCACCCGACGAACTGAAGATGCCGTACAGCACGCCGTTCACCGCGTGATCGAGATCGGCGTCGTCGAAGACCATCGTCGGCGATTTGCCGCCGAGTTCGAGCGACACGGGCATCAGCTTGTCGGCAGCGATGCGCGCGATGCCGCGCCCCACTTCCGTGCCGCCCGTGAACGAAACTTTCTTGACGAGCGGATGACGAACCAGCACATCGCCGATTACCGAGCCCTTGCCGGGCAGCACGCTCAACACACCCTTCGGCACACCCGCTTCCTCGCAGATGCGCGCGAGCGCGAGCGACACGAGCGGCGTGATTTCAGCCGGCTTCAACACGACGGCGTTCCCGGCTGCCAGCGCGGGCGCGAGCTTTTGCGCATCGGAAGCGATGGGCGAATTCCACGGCGTAATCGCCGCGATCACGCCGATCGGCTCGTGCACGCTCATCGTCAGATAGTCGCCGCGCGAAGGCGTCACCTCTTCGTCGAGCGTTTCGAGGCATGCTGCGAAATAGCGAAACGTATTCGCCGCGCTCGCGACCAGCACACGTGTTTCGCCAATCGGCTTGCCGTTGTCGCGGCGTTGCAGTTGCGCGAGCGCTTCGTGCTTCGCCATGATCAGATCGGCGATGCGATACAGGATCAGCGCGCGCTGATGCGGCTTCAGACCGGACCAGTTCGGCTTGCGCCACGCCATGTCGGCGGCCTCGATGGCTTCGCGCGCGTCGTCGGCATCGGCCGTCGTGATTTCGGCGTTGACCGAGCCGTCGGCGGGATAGACGCTCGCGTACAGTGCGCCGCGGCCACGCTTCCATTCGCCGCCGACGAAGATATCGGCGGTTGGCACGAGGCTCGAAATGATGTCGGTGTGGGGCATGTGGTACTTCCTTTGACTGTCAGATCAGATCACGCAGCGGGCCGCGCGATTGCGCAGCGCGCGGATCGCGCTGAACGCGGTCAGTGCAGAGGTCTTCGGATTGTCGGGCAGCGGCTTGCCGCTCATTTCGAGCGACATCTCGCCGAACGCGCCGCGCGCGACGATGCGATGCACGTTGCGCGTCACGGCAGGATCGGCGATCAGACGCACCATCGTCTGATCAAGGCCGAGGCCTGCAAGCGCGACAGTTGCCGCAACGTTCGCGTTCTTCGGATACAGGCGTGCCGCTTCGCGCGCGCTGCCTTCGAAAATCACGCGCGCTTCCGTCAACGTCTGCAGATCGCAGAGTTGTTCGGCGGGCGTGCCGAGCCAGCCCGTCGGCGGTTTGCGGCCGATGTACTGCACTTCGTCGAGGCCGCCGAGCTTAGCCGCCGCAAGCGCGTCGATTCCGCCAATTGCGCCTGACAAAAGCGTCACGGTTGCGTGGCCTTCATCGGCGGCGGCGTTCAGCGCTTCGAGCAACGCGAGGTCCGACAGCGCGCCGATCGAAGCAACCGCGCAATCCGTGCCCGCCTTCAGCAGCGGCACGACGTGGCTCACCAGCGCGCCGTGCCCCGCGCATTCGAGCGCGAACTGCGGACGCGACTTCAGCGCATCGACGGACCACACGACATCCACATCCGGTCCGACCTGCTCGCGCACGGCGTTGGCCTGATGCTCGGGCACGATCACATGCGACACATGAACTTGCGGATCGGCGGCGACGGCGTGATACACCGTCTGACCGATGGCGCCGAAGCCGATCATCGCGATATCGATGGGCGCGTGACGATTGATGCCCGCAACGTTAGGCATGTTCAGGCTCCTGTTTGCGCACGGGCGGGCCGGCGAATGCCGTGGCGAATGAACCGACAGACAGCATGTCCACTTCGACCAGCACCGGGCCGCTATTCGCGATGCCTTCGCGGATCACGTCGTCAGCCTGATCCAGCGACGAAATGCGATAGTGGGTGAGGCCGAAGCTCGCGCAGAACTGCGCGAAATCGGGTTGATGCAGTTGCACGTAGCAGCGGCGGCCGCCGTAGTGCGCGTCCTGAATGTTGCGGATCACGCCATAGCATTGATCGTTCATCAGCACGATCATCACGTTCGCGTTCTCCTGCACGGCCGTCACCAGTTCGCCGACGTTGACCATCAGACCGCCGTCGCCGACGAGGCACACGGTCTTCGCCGCCGCATCCGCGAGTGCCGCGCCGATCGCCATCTGAATGCCCTGGCCGATGCCGCCACCGAGCGCATGCACGCCCGCGCGCGGCTGGAAGATCTTCAGCATGCGGTTGCCCCACGTGCTGTTGGAGATCGTCACGTCGCGCACCCAGTTGTAGTCGCGGCCCACGGCATGTTGCAACACGTCGACGAGGCGCTTGTACGGTCCCAGGCCCTTACCCGTTTCAGCGACAGCGACCTCGCGCGTCGCGGCGAGATCGCCTGCAAATGCCGGGTCGATCTTCATGCGGCCTTCGAGCAGCGTCGCGAGTTGATCGAGCACGGCGGCTGCGTCGCCATGAATGAACAGTTCGTTGCGATAGCCACGGTTGTCGGCGAGCGCATCGGCATCGACGCGGAACAGCGGCTGCGGCAGCGCGAGCTTGTACTTGAGCGTTTCGTTGCCGCGCAGACGCGAGCCGACCACGAGCAGCGCATCGCAGCTCTTGTAGAACGTCTCGACAGTCGGCTGCACGTTGAATGCGCCGAGCGTCGCGGGATGATCTTCGGGCAGCACGCCACGGCCCTGCACGCTGGTCACGACGCCGAAGCCGAGCTTCACGAGGCGCTCGACCTGAGCACGCGCATGACGCGTGCCGCCACCGAGCCACAGCAACGGACGCTTCGCCTTCGCGAGTTCGTCGGCGAGTTGCGCGACGCGTGCCGTGTCGTGCGTCAGCGTATTAATGTGCGGCGCTGCCATGTCGACGGGCCATTCGATCTCGGCGGCCTGGATGTCGATTGGAATCTCGACGCTGACAGGGCCGCTCGGCGCGGTTTGCGCGACGCGCACGGCTTCGCGGATCGTCGCCAGTGCGGTCTCGACGGAGCGCACGCGGTACGCGGCCTTCGAAATCGACGAGAGCATCGCCAGTTGATCGGGTGCTTCGTGGATGTACGCAAGGTCCTGATCCAGATACGTCGACTCGATCTGACCGGTGATGTGCACGAGCGCCGTGCCTGCCGTCAGCGCTTCGACCATCGCGCCCGCCGCGTTGCCGGCAGCCGTGCCCGTGCTCGTGAACGCGACGCCGAGGCCGCCCGACACGCGCGCGAGACCATCGGCCATGTTCAGCGCGCCCGCTTCGCCGCGCGCGCCGACATAGCGGATGTTGCCGCGCGAATGGATCGCGTCGAGGATCGGCATGTTGTGAATCGAGATCACGCCGAATGCGGTTTTGACGCCGCATTGCTCGAGAAAAGCGGCGATCAGTTCGCCGACGGTGGTTTTGTTAGACATGACGTGCAACGCCTCCGGAGACATCGATATGGCTTCCCGTCGTGTACGACGACAGGGGTGTAGCGAGATAAAAGAGCGCTTGTGCGGCCTCTTCAGGAAGGCCTAAGCGGCCGAGCGGAATGTTTTTCTTGCGCGCGAGTTCGCGGGTCCAGTCTTCCCAGCTTTGGCCCGGCTGCGCCTGCGTTTGATAACGGCGTCGCCACTGACCCGACTCGACCAGACCGATCAGAATCGAATTCACGCGAATGCCCTGCGGCGCGAGCTCGACGGCCAGCGACTTGATCAGGTTCTGCACGCCTGCCCGCGCCGAAGACGTCGCGACCATGTGCGGCTCCGGCTGCAACGCGAGCAGCGAATTCACGCAGACGATCGAGCCGTTGCCATGCTGCGCGGCTTGCGTGAGCATCGGCAGAAAGGCGCGCGTCGGGCGGATGACGCTGAAGTACTTGAGGTCGAGTTCTTCGCGCCACGCTTCGTCGGTCGTGTCCGCGAAGGTCGATACGCGGCCCTGGCCTGCGTTGTTCACGAGCATGTCGGCGCGGCCAAACCGTTGCTGCACTTCGTTCGCGAACTTCGTCACTTCGTCTGCATCGAGCACGTTGCAGCGTGCAGCAAGCAATTGCGCTTGCGGAAACTGGGCGCGCAAAGCAGCTTCGGCGCTTGCGAGCCGGTCGGCATCGCGTCCGCAGATCGCCACGGATGCGCCCGCGCGCAAAAAGAGTTCGGCGGTTGCGAGGCCGATGCCGGACGAACCGCCCGTCACCACGGCAACCTGTCCGGTGAGATCGATTTGAATCATCAGAGCCCCAATGCCTTCATGTACCTGCTTTCCGCCGACGGCCGGTAGTTCAGCCGCAGCGACAATTGCTCCGCCGCGCCGCGCACCTTGTCGATCAGGCCGCCGTCGAGCAGCGCCGCGTCGATCTGCGGGCGCGGAATGGTGGTGGTGATGACAGCGGCGATGCGGCCCGTGTCGTTGCGCACGGGCGCACTGATGACGGAGATACCGTTTTCGAACGACGATTCGCTGATCGCGAAACCGCGCACCGCGTCGTCCTTCACGCGCTCGTACAGTTCGTCGACGGTAGCGGGCGTGTGTTTCGTGAAGCGTTCGAGCGTCTTCTCCGGATACAGCGCGCGCAGTTCGTCGAGCGAGAGATCGCCCATCAGCACATGACCGTGCGTAGTCGCATGCGCGGGCAGCCGCGTGCCGACGTTGACCTTCACCGAACTGAACACGGGCGCATGACTCTGCGCCTTCGCGACGAACACCACGTCGCGGCCGTCGCGGATCACGATGTGCGTGGTCAGCCCCGTTGCATCGCGCAAAGCTTCGATCAACGGCAAGCCGAGATCGGTGAGTTCGAGCGAACTGAGATATTCGAAGCCGAGGCGCAGCACCGCGACGCCCAGGCGATAGTTGCGGTCGCGATCCGCGCGCTCCAGAAAGCCCAGTGATTCGAGCGTCTGCAGCAGACGGAACACCGTCGTGCGCGGAATGCCGAGGCGCTTCGACAATTCGGGCGCGCCGAGCACCGGTTCGCGCGGCGAGAACTCCGTGAGAATGCGCAGGCCGCGTTCGAGTCCGGGCACGCGATAGCCCGCGTCGTTGCGGTCGTCTTCTGCTTCAGGCGCAGTGCCCGTCAATTCGGGGGTCATGCTTTGCTCCATTGACCGTCGCTCGCGCGGCAGAATGCGTCGATGAGCGCGGTGTATTCATTGGCCGCTTCGATGTAGCCCGCGTGACCCGCGCGCGGGATGATCTGCAGGCGCGTGCGCGCCGCCTGTGCAATCCGCTCGCATGACGACGGCGGGGTGATCGAGTCCTCCGCCCCGACCGCGACGGCGATTGGGCCGTTGACCCTCGCGACATCGCTGGCGAGATCCGCGTTGGCGAGCAGATGCGTCGCCTGCGCGTAACCCGTCGGCACGATGCGCGACATGTTCCAGCGCACCCAGTCGCGTGATGCTTCATCGGCGTACGGCGACAGCATGTTGGCGCTGCGTTGGTCCGCGAGACCTTGCGGGCCGAGTTCGGCGAGCATCGCGAGACGGCTGTCGCGCTTCGACGCGCGCACGTCTTCGGATGCCGTGCCGTAGCCTGCCGCAGGCGAAATCAGCAACAGCCCCGCGACGCGTTGCGCACGCGATGCCGCGAACGAGCCCGCGATGATCGCGCCGAGCGAATGGCCGACCAGTACGCAACGTTCTACGGCGAGCGCATCGAGCCATGCGTCGAGCGCGCCGGCATATTCATCTGCCTTGGGCGAAGCCGATGCAACGGGCGTCGATTCGCCATAGCCCGGCGCATCCCAAGCGAACACGCGGCGCGTCGTGCCCAACGCTTCGAGTTGTTGCACCCACGAAGCCGCGCCCGAACCAATGCCGTGCAACAGCACGAGCGGCAACGCATCGGCATGCCCAGCACCCGCGTCGCGATAGCCGATCGCGCATTGCGGTGCAATCGCGATCCGCCGTGCCGGGAAGTGCGACAGGCGCGTTTCCAGCGTGACGGTTCGATCGACAGTGACGGGCAAGGCTGCGGACATGGGCATGACTTCGTGAGTGGTGCGATTACTTCGCGAGATCGCGCTTGATCTTTGCGAGCGGCGAATCGGGCGGATACGTCGGCGTGATCGGCTTCGACGAACCGAGCATCACGCACATCAGCGCGTCTTCTTCACCGATGTTGATTTCCGTGCGATACACGCCCGGCGGCACCGAGATCAGATCGCGTTCTCCGAGCACGGCTTCCCATGTTTGCCCGTCGCGCTCGCAGATCACTTTCATCTTGCCGCGCAATACGAAGAAGATTTCTTCGACATCGGTATGAATGTGGCTCGGCCCGATGTTGCCGGCGGGAATCACCATCGTCGAAAACGTGAAGTTGCCTGCGGGCACGGTGTTCATGTCTTTAGCGACACCCGTGCCGCCCGTGCCGACATAGCGCATTTGCGCGCGACGGTACTTCGGGTCGTAGTCGGCCTGGAACTTCAGCGCGTCCCAGTCATAGCGGCGCGTTTCGAACCGCGCGACGCGCGTGTCCATCCATTGTTCGAAGCTTGCGTCGGCGGGTTGATCCCACGATTTGCGTTCGAGATCGGCGTCGGCCATTGTTTTCTCCATGTGGTTTGCTGGTTCGAGCAAGGTCAATTCATCACGAAGCCGCCGTTCACGGGCAGCAACTGCCCCGTTACGAAGCGGGCGGCATCCGTCAGCAGGAAAAGCACGGGGCCCGTTACGTCGTCGGGCACCTGGGCGCGCGTCAAGGCACGGCCTTTCAGGTAATACTCGTGGCGTTCGGCGGGCACGTATGCGGTGGCTTCGACTTCCGTCAACCCGGGCGCAATGGCGTTCACCGTGATGCCGTGCGCGCCGAATTCGCGCGCGAGCGAACGCGTCATGGCGATGACCGCGCCTTTGCTCGCAACGTACGCGAGCAGCTTCGGCGCGCCCCACATCGCCGTGTCCGACGCGATGTTCACGATCGCGCCCCGCTTCGAGTCGCGCAGATGCGGCAGCGCTGCTGTGCACATCAGCCACGTGCCGCGCACGTTGACGTTCATCACGGCGTCCCACGTTTGCGTGGTCAACTCCTGCGCGAAACGTCCGCCTGAGTTGGTGATGGCGGCGTTGTTGATCAACGCGTCGATGCCGCCCATCTTCTGCGCGGCCTGCGCGACGAACGCATCGATGCTGTCGGGACTCGCGAGATCGAGTGAAATGAAGTGGACCTTCGCGCCCAGCTTCTCCGCAAGCGCGCTGCCTTCCGCTTCGAGCACATCGCCGAACACGACATGCGCGTCTGCTTCGGCAAGCGCCTCGATGAACGCTGCGCCAAGCCCGCGCGCGCCGCCTGTCACGACGACACGCCGTCCGCTCAAGCCGGAGACCGTCACATCAGGCATGAGCGTGCCCCGTCGACGTCAGCGCGCCTGCTTCCGCCTGCTTCGCATCGAGTGCTTCGAGATCCGCGAAGTGCTGTTGCGCGCGTTGACGCAGCATGCGGCGCACGCGCGTCATGCCGACATCGTGTTGATAGAGGAATTCGTGAGCACGCGCATTCGGTGCCAGGCTTTCGAGCACATAGCGATCCTGTTCGAGCACCGCCCAGTGCAGCCCTTCGAGACGATTGCGATACAGGAAGCGCCATGCGTCGCGCTGCCAGCCGCTCACCTTGCGCGTGCGCCAGAAGTAGACCTGGCAGTTGTCGTTATCGACGGGCACTGCAAAGCCGACAATGCCAAAGCTGCCGCCCGGGCCGAACTTCTTCTTATAGGGAATCGCGAGACGCATCCACAGGCAACCTGTTTCACCGAGTTCGACCCAGTCGAAATTCACGTCGCGCTGGCCGACTTTCTCGAACATGAGGCCAGTCTCGGTTTTACGCACGCGCATGTCGGCCTGCTTGTCGCCTTCTGCCATCGAATGAGACGTCGCGTGCAGATACGCGCCGTGCATCGGGTCCATCACGTTGTCGATCGCATACTGATAGTTGCACTTCCAGTTCGATACGCACAGGAACTGCGAGTACTCCGCGCCGACCAGTTCTTCGGGCAGGGCGAGCGGCGTCGGCTCCTTGTGCGCGTCGTCGCCGAACCACAGGAAGATCGCGCCCGCATGTTCCTCGACGGGATACGACTTCACGCACTTCTGGCCTTCGAGCGGACAGGCCGACACGGCAGGCACGGACTGCACAGTGCCCGAGCCGTCGACTTCGATGCCGTGATACCAGCATGCGACGCGATTGCCGAGATTCCAGCCGAGCGACAGACGCGCGCCGCGATGCGGGCAGCGGTCTTCGAGCGCGTGGACTTTGCCGTCCTGATCGCGCCACAGCACGATCTGCTCGCTGAGTCGCGTGAGACCGATGGGCGCATTGCCCACCTGCCAGCTCGGTGCGACGGGATACCAGTAGTTCTTGATGCCGCGGTCGAGATAAGCCTGAATCGGATCGGCCGCGGGGCTCGTTGTATAGAGAGACGTCATGGGGAAACTCCGTGTTCGCTTGGGTCGTGCGCTGGGTGGTCGAATCGCGCGGCGTTACTCGGCGAGCAGCCGCAGTTCCGCTGCGAGACGCTCTTCGCTCCACTGCGCGCCTTCCGGCGTGCGGAATCCAACGCCGTTCAGACCTGCCACCACTTCGTGCAATTCGACGGCACCTGCTTCGAACACCTGTTCCAGTGCATTGCCGAAGTCGTTTTCGTATTGCGTCGGCTCAGCCTTGCGCGTCTGCCAGATCATGTTCCCGGTCTCGCCCGGCTTTTCGATCACGCCCTTGCCGGCGACGTTGTTCGGCTGCGGCGCGAGCCACGGCTTAAGGAAAGGATTGAAGTTCACGACGGCTTCTTTCATGTCATTCCACCTTGATCTGGATTTCTTCACCCGCGAGGCGCACCGCGTACGTCTTCAGGTCGCGGCCGCCCGGTTCCTTCAGACACTTGCCCGTCGGAATATGAAAAACGGCTTCGTGCAGCGGACATTCGACCGTGTCGCCGTCGATGAAGCCTTGTGTCAGCAGCGCATACGCATGCGGGCAGACGTTCTCGAGCGCGTAGACCTCATCGCCCACCTTGTAGATGCCGATTTCCTTGCCGTCGCCGAGCTTGAACTCGACGGGCGCGTCTTCGGATAAAGCGCCGGCGTGTCCGGCGCAAAGCCACTGTTCACTCATTTCTCACCTTCTCCGACCAACCGGTTCCGACCGTTTGACGTTCCACCTAAGGAACATCAGTTTATGTATGGTCAATTATAGGAAGATGTTTGCGCGGACAAAATAAAAATTCTGCGCTTCCAGGGAAAACACCGACAGCGGCTTTTTCGCAACGTAAGAAGGCCGTAAACCGGGCCAAATCAATGGGTTGCTGCGCATAAAGAGCGCGCGCGTACGGCATCCGGGTCATCCGACGAATGAGGGTTTTCACTGTCGCAAAAACTTTTTTGATCGCGCTATTGACTCTCTATACTTTCCATAGGCGATACATAAGCCCATAGGTGGAACACGTAGCGGATAGCCAACTCAGCAGGCGACCAGAAGGCCATCCAGAGAGATGACAGGCAAAGGAAGAGAAACCGGCACGTCCGGCTCTCGACTACACGATCAGGAGTACCAAGGGTGAAACGCATCATCGCTGCGGGCGCGGCAGGACTTGTGGTGACATCGACGGCATGGGCGCAAAGCAGCGTCACGCTGTACGGCAGCCTCGATGCCGGCATTGCTTACGTGAGCAACGTCGGGGGGCATACGAAGTGGATGGAGGAGCAAGGCAACATGCAGCCGGACCGCTGGGGCCTGCGTGGCGTCGAAGACCTGGGCGGCGGCCTGCACACGGTCTTCCAGCTGGAAAACGGCTTCTATACGAACACCGGCAACTTTGCGAAAGCGGGCACGCTGTTCAACCGGCAGGCTTACGTCGGCATCAGTTCCGACCAGTTCGGACAGGTCACGCTCGGCCATCAGACGCCGTTCAACTTCGACATGCTCGGCCCGCTCAGCACCGCGTATCTCGCGGCGAGCTGGTTTGCGTTCCACCCGGGCAATATCGACGAACTGGCCGACACGGGAGTCGTACCGTTCGACAACTCCGTGAAGTTCAAGTCAGCCAGCTACGCGGGCTTCACGGTCGGCGCGATGATGGGCCTCGGCAATACGACGAACTTCTCGACAGGCAAGACGATGAGCTTCGGCGTGAACTACGCGAACGGCCCCTTCAAGGCGGCGGCCGTGTATTCGAACGAGCACAACCGCACGCCTTCCATCATCACGACGGGCATCAACAGGTTCCAGGGCGTGCCGGCCGCCACCTACTCCGCCGACAAGGTCGAGAACATGGGCGCGGGCCTGTCGTACCAGCTCGGCAAGCTGCTCGTGCATGCGCTGTACACGCGCGTGAAGTTGCAGTCGAACGGATTCTCGGACACGTATCAGAGCTGGGACGCGGGCGCGAACTATCAGTTCACGCCGGCCAACACGCTCGCGGGCGGCGCCGCGACGACCACGCTGTCGGGCCGCCGCTGGACGCAGTTCGAAATCGGCGATATTTATGCGCTGTCCAAGCGCACTCAGGTCTATGTGAACGTGCTCTACGAGCATGCGAACGAGAATGCGAACGCTGCGTTCTTCACGGCCGGCGTGTCGGGCGGCCGCAATCAGGCGATCGTGCTGACGGGCATTCATCACTCGTTCTGAGCGATGTTGTGAGGCCTTTTTTTAAGGCTCGAAATGAAACAGGCGGCCCATCGAGGCCGCCTGTTTTCGTCTTTCTGCCGCGCTTTTGCGACGCGACAGAGAGGCCGCGTCTAGCGACGCGTTTGCGCGAGCGTCGGATCGTCGGCGGACGGTCGATAGTTCAGGCGCGCCGACAGATCAAGCGCCGCGCTGCACACCTTCGCGACGAGCGGTGCGCGTTCGTCGTCGCCGATATCGGAACGCGGCACTGTCGTCGTCATCGCCGCGACGATCTTGCCCGTCTGATCGCGCACGGGCGCGCTGACCACGGATATGCCGCGCTCGAACGATGCCTCGCTGATCGCGTACCCCTGGGCGGCCGTTTCGCGGATTCGCTCGTACAGTTCGTCGACGGTGGCGGGCGTGCGGTCGGTGAAGCGTTCGAGTTGCTGCTCGGGATATAGCTGACGCAATTGCATCAGCGAGAGATCGCCCATCAGCACCTGGCCGTGGACGGTCGCGTGCGCGGGAAGCCGCGTGCCGACGTGCACCTTCACCGAACTGAACATCGGATCGTGCGTCTGCGCCTTTGCGACGAACACGACATCACGCTCGTCGCGTATCAGCAGATGCGTGCTCAAGCCTGTCTGATCACGCAGCCGTTCGAGGATCGGCGTGCCGAAGTCGGTCAGTTCGAGTGAACTCAGATACTCGAAGCCAAGGCGCAGCACCGCGACGCCAAGACGAAAATGCCGGTCGCCATTCGCGCGTTCGAGAAAACCGAGTGCTTCGAGCGTTTGCAGCAAACGGAAGGTGGTCGTGCGCGGAATGCCGATGCGCTTGGACAGCTCGGGCGCGCCGAGCACGGGTTCGCGCGCCGAAAACTCGGCGAGAATGCGCAAGCCGCGTTCGAGGCCGGGGACGAGATAGGTCGAGCCGCCGCCGGCTTCCTCTTCGGCGGATTCCGCGATTTCCGTGCTGCTCGCGGTGTCCTCGTCGGCCGATGCGCGCGCCGCCTGAGGTCCCGCAGCCCGGTGTCCCACTCCTGTCGTATTTTCTCTTGCCATGTCCGGCTGTGTCGTTGAACCGTCGAAGATAGAGATGATAGCGCGAAGGGGTGGGTGGGGAGGCGAGAGTCAAAACCGGTCTATATCCCGGTTCAGCATCTTCAGCCGGGTGCGCCCGTCCGGCGTGAAGTGCGTACCGAATCGCACCAGCCCTTGCTTGTGCAGATGGCACGACATCGTGAAGCTCAACAGCATGCCCGCCTCGGTGTCGTCGATCGTGATGTCGATGCGAGCCAGACGCGGTTCATATTTGAGCAGCGTCACCTCGATCTCGCGTCGAAGTTTGTGCGCCGACGCCGGTAAGTGCCGGTAAATCTCCGACAAATCGGCGAGACCATAGTCCGGCAGATGCACGAGTCCGTCGCGGCGACTATTCAGAATGCGATGGATGTTGTCCTGCACGGACAGAAACGTCTGTGTCTGCGCGTCGAACTCGTCGACGGCTGCGCCGTTCGCGAAGTGCCCGGTCACCATTTCGAAGAGCCCGGGACCGCCTCCGTTCACGCGACAGCCTCATCGGCAAGCAACGTTTCTTCGAAATCGACGATCACGCCTTCCGTCTCGCTAACCGACACCCTTATCGTGGCCGGCAACTTGCCTTGCGCCGATCGCACCAGCAACTCGCGCGACAGCACGGGCAGAATCTGTTGATCGAGCAAGCTGTCGATATTCCGTGCGCCCGAGTCTGGCGTCTGGCAGGCACGGGCAATTTCATCGATCAGCGTGTCGTCGCAGATCAGCGCGACTTCGAAACGTTTCGCGATCCGGTGCGCGACCTTATCGATCTTAATGCGTACGATCGTCGCAAGCGTCGAAGTCGAAAGCGGCCGGTAGATCACCGATTGAAACCGCGCGAGCAAAGCCGGTTGAAAGTGCTCGACCAGCACGGGACGAACACGGTCCATCAGCAGCGCGTCGCTCACAGGCACATCTTGCGCAATTTCGCTCGCGTCTTCATTGGCCGTTTCGATCGCGGTCACGATTTGCTCGCTGGCCAGATTCGACGTCATCAGAATTACCGTGTTGCGGAAGTCGATGATGCGCCCTTCGCCGTCGCGCATGAAGCCACGGTCGAACACCTGATAGAACAGGTTCAACACATCCCGGTGTGCCTTCTCGACCTCATCCAGCAAGATCACGCTGTACGGCCGCTGACGCACCGCTTCTGTCAGCACCCCGCCCTGCCCGTAACCGACGTAGCCGGGCGGCGAACCTTTGAGTTGCGATACGGAGTGCGCCTCCTGATACTCCGAAAGGTTGATCGTAACGAGCGCGCGTTCGCCGCCGAACATCAAGTCGGCCAGTGCACGCGCCGTCTCCGTCTTGCCGACGCCCGAGGGGCCCACCAGCAGGAATACGCCAAGCGGCGACTCTTCGGACCTGAGTCCCGCTTTCGCCGTGCGCAGGCTCTTGCCAAGTGCGGCAAGTGCGTCGTCCTGACCGACGACGACCCGCGCGAGCCGCGTTTCGAGTTCGACCAGCGTCGCGAGTTCGTCTTCGAGCAGACTGCCGGCGGGCACGCCTGTCCAGTCGGCAATCACGGACGCGATCGCGGCTTCGTCGACTTCCGCGTGAACCAGCGCCTCGACGCCGTGCCGCGTAAGCGCCGCGTGGGCCTCGAGGATGGACTGCTGCAGTGTGCCGCGCGCTGCTTCGTCAGTGGTTGCCCGCCATTGCTCGCGTAATTCGACGACCCGCGCCGCCGCTTTCTTTTGCGTCGCGAATGCGGATTCCAGTTCGTGCAACCCGGCGCGTAGTTCATCGAGCTGTTTGTCGATGGCGCTCACGCGCTCGCGGACGTCTGCGGATGCCGCCGCCTGATCCTCGATCAATGCGAGGCGCTCGACTTCGAGCGCCGCTTTCTTTGCCTCACGCGTGGAAATGGCCAAAGGTGTCGCCTCACCGCTCATTCGCACGCGTGCGGCGGCCGTATCGAGAAGATCGACGGCCTTGTCCGGCAACTGGCGCCCCGTCAGATATCGACGCGACAGCTTCACAGCGGACGCCACGGCCGCGTCGGTGATATGCACGCGATGATGTTGCGCGTAGCGCTCTTTCAACCCGCGCAACATCAGACACGCATTGTCATCGTCGGGCTCGTCGACCTTGACTATCTGAAAGCGCCGCTCCAATGCGGCATCGCGCTCGAAATACTGCTTGTACTCCGACCATGTGGTCGCAGCAATCGTGCGCAACTCGCCGCGCGCGAGTGCCGGCTTGAGCAGGTTCGCTGCGTCCGCGCCGCCCGCGGAATTGCCCGCGCCGATCAAAGTGTGGGCTTCGTCGATGAACAGCAGAATCGGCACTGGCGATTGCTGCACGGCCTCGATGACGTTTTTCAGGCGCTGCTCGAATTCGCCTTTGACGCCCGCGCCCGCCTGCAGCAGACCCAGGTCGAGCGTCAACACGCTGACGTCGCGAATCGCCAGCGGGACATCGCCTTGCGCGATTTTCAACGACAGACCTTCCACCAGCGCCGTCTTGCCGACTCCGGGGTCGCCCACCAGGATCGGATTGTTCTTGCGCCGCCGCGCAAGAATGTCGACCATCTGGCGAATCTCGACGTCGCGGCCGAACACCGGGTCGATTCGCCCTTCGCGCGCCTTCTGCGTGATATCGATCGTGAAGCGCGACAGTGCATCATTCGAATGCTGACGGCCGGATGCGTGAGCGCTTCCGTGTCGCGAGACCGGGTGCGGCGCCGCTTCGGCCTGTGACTGCGCTGCCGCGTTCGCGTCGCCGCGCGGCGCTTCGATAGAAATCCCGTCGAGCTCCGGCATCACGCGCTCGATCTGCGCAGGCGATACCGACAGCAATGCCCACGCATCCGGCGCGCGCAGCAGCGATGGTGTATCGGCGAGTGCTGCCAGCAGATGCGCCGAGCGAATGACGGTGCTGCCCGTTCCTGGCGAGTCCAGAGAAGCACGCATCCACGCTGCTTCGAGCAACTGTCCAAGACGGTTCGACAGGCCAGGCTTGCCGCGCAACTCATGCGGCAAGCGGTCGATTGCACTCAGCAAACCGTTCCAGATAGCGTCGACGTCCAGTTCATAGCGCCGTATGAGCGCCACGAGGTCTCCGTCTCCGAGTTCGAGCAGCTTGATGAGCCAATGCTCGACCTCGATATCGCGATGGGCGCGGGTTTCGCACAGGCTCGCGGCGTCGGCGAGGGCGTGTGCGCAATGCTCGTTCAGGCGGCGCAGGAACAGGGAGAAGTCTCTGGCGATCATGGCAGAAGGTAGGCGGGGCACAGGCCGGTCCGCACAAGCGGACCGGAGACGATGACGGTCCCTCGAGGCAGTCGCCAGACCGGACCGTCATGTTCGAACGCTTATGAGCGCTCGTTCCACGTATCGCCGTGGATGATGTTGCCATCCTTGTACGACCACGTGATCTTTTCGTAGCGCAGTTCGATTTCTTCGAGATGGTTGTGCTTCTCGAATTCGGGGATCTTGATGTCGAGCATCTTCGGACGCACGGCCACGACCTTGACGTTGTCGAGCTTGGTGTTGAAGTATTCCTTCTCCTTGCCCGCGTCGTCGATCTTGTACCACTTGATTTCGACCGACTTCAGCGTCTGGCCGCTGGTCACGGCCTTGTACAGGTACGGCGTCGACGCGTCGGTTTCCTTCGTGAAAGTGATCGGCGCGTGCACGCGTGTGCCCGTCAGCTTGCCCGTGTTGCCGTCGGTCGGAATGTGGATACCGTGATCGAACTGGACCACTTCCACGCTGCCTTCACGATCGTGAACGGTGACCGAGCCCTTGATGTCGGCGCCGCCATCATCCTTGAGCCACATATATGCGGGAATTGCCATTTCTTCTTCTCCTTATGAGCAGGCCGGATGGCCATGGGTAAAACCGTCGCCGCGATCGGCACGGCAGTCGGGTACTAGAGTGATCTCGACGCGCCGGTTCGCCGCGCGTCCTGCCTCGCCGTCATTCGACGCTTTGGGGCGCGTGTCGCCGTAACCCTGTATCGCAAAGCGCGTGACGGACAGGCCGGACGCATCGGCGAGCCAGTCGCGGACGGCAGCGGCCCGGGCCTCCGACAGCGCCAGGTTGCCGCCCTTGCTACCGACGGAATCTGTGTGGCCGGCAATCAAGATCCGCTTGTCCGGGTGCGCCTTGATCATTTCGAGCGCGCCGATCAACGCGCGGTTTGAGCCGGACTTGAGCTTCGGACTACCGCTGTCGAAGAGCGACATGCTGTCGAGTTCGATCGTCGACGGCGCGGGGGCGGGCGGCTGATAACCAGCAATCAGCCGATTGACGACAGGCAGCAATGGCGCGCCGCGATACAACCCGAGACCGAGCCGCGGCGGCACACCCGCACTTGCGTATTGCTCCAGATCGTCCCGGTCCCGCTTGACTGCCGCGAGCGCGTCCACGCGCGCGGCGTCCTGTGCCGGTGGTATCGCCTCATAGCGCGCCATATGGGCCAGCACGCCGGAAACGAGCGCGCGGTTCTGCCACGCGGAAGCTGCGGCGGCCGCACAGAACCACACGGCAAACCACACGAACGCATGAGCCAGCGCGACGGGCAACGCCCGACGAACCGGCTGCGGCGCGATGCCACGAATCAGCGGGATCGGCAATGGATAGCGCTGGGTGATACCCGCTGCGGCCGGCAGATCGAGCGCCGTCGTCGTGGCGACGAACTGTCCGTACAGCGAATCGGGAACCACCGGGCCCGCTACAGCCGTCACACCGAAAGCGTTCAGCGTCAAAGCCTGCATGCCGCGCTGCGTCTCCACCAACGGTGGCAAAACGGCTTCGAAAGCCCAACGTGCGAGCGCGTCCAGTTGTATTGCAGTCAGCGCGCGCGGCCGGCGGTCCTCCGGCACCGCCCTTTCGGCGAATGCGCCGAGCAAGACCGAAAGCTGCTCGGCCGTCGAATGCGGGTCCAGCTGGACCGAAGCGGAAACGCCGAACCAGGGGCAATCGAGCGACCTGTCGCGGGTTTCCGTCGCGTACAGCGCGATGCATACCGGCAGCCTGTATCCCACCGCGCGGCCAGCTTCGTTGATCGCGACACGCCAGCGTTTGAGCGTCGCCTGCAAAGTGACGGCGCTCGCCGGGTCGTCGGACGTCATCAGCCAGGCGACGGCATCGGGACCCTGGCCGCCGCGCCAGCGCTTCAGAGCATCCGCGAGGTGCATCAGCTTCGACGGATCGTCATGACGCACCCAGATCGCCGCATCCGTGACGATGACGGCGTTTTTGTCGAAGACGCGCGAAAGCACGCTACCCGGTTCGCCAACCGTCAGCACGAGCGGCGTGTTGCGTTTGATGTCCGCGGGCAACGACGCGAGCGCGGCATCGATGGAGCGCAGCACGTGCTGTGTCGAGGCACGCCGTGTCCACATCCGACGCGTCGCAATGACGATACAAGCCGATACAGCCAGCAATACGAGCGCGGCGCACGACCCGTTCCAGCCAGCTGTGAACGGAGAAAACAGGGCGAGCCACGTCAGCGCAAGCAGCGCAATCCAGACAAAGACGGATCGCCAGGGATAAGCGGATACGGACATCACGATCAACGCGCGAGGTTTTCGATCGCAGCGGACAGCCATCGATCGAGCAACAGATACACCACCCCTGACGCCAGGCAAGCGGCCACCACCCACGCGAGCGCATTCATGCGGCGATACCACGGGCGCGACCAGGGAGCCGTCGTGACGACGGTCGTCGTGGATGGGTCGGCACGCCGCCAGCCTCCACGCTCAAGCCGCTCGTCGATTGACCGTATCAGCGCGAAACGCGCTTCATCGCCGTCGAGTGCGAACCGGCCGTGGAATCCAAGACTCAACACCGCATTGAAAATGGCAAGCAGTGTGAGCGACGGCTGCCGTTCCGAGAGCCTCCGCTCGATCCGGCGAATGAGCTCATCTCCCGCGTCATGGCTGCGAAACTCTGCAACCTGCAATGGTTCCCGTTCCCAGTGGTCCCGGTCGGAGCCGACCAGATGACCCAGAGCGGCTTCGTCCAGCAACGCGCATTGCGCATAAGCTGCGTCTTCGACGATATCGGCGGGATGTCCAACGGCTCTCATCTGTTCGCGCAGTCGGCCGACCTGGTCCTTGCACGTAGCGCGGAACGTGTCGTACACCTGCGGTGCGCCATCCTGCATCAGGCCAGCGACAAGCAAGGCCGTGTCGCGCAACGCGACGGGTAGCACATGGGAATCGGCCTGGGTCTGCGAGCGAATCATGTTGGTCATGTCGGCAGCACCGCGTAGAGCTCAAGCGATACATCCGGGATCGATGCCGGAATGTAGAACTGACACGCGCGCGCGGCGAGCATCCTGGAAAACGCCGGATGTGAGCCGTCGAGCGCGAAGTATTGGTTCTCAATGCGCACAGGAATGGCTGCGGGTAGACGCGACATCGTTCGCAGCGGGATGCCCGGCAAGGCCGAATTGACGATCTGCTCGACCTCATCCGGCGCACCTGCCTTGCACAGCCGGGGCAACTGCTCGAGCAGCTGATGCGCCGCCACGCCCGCTTGCACGGACAGGTAGTAATCGGCGCCCTCGACCAGCCGCTGATCGTTGAAGCGACCCACCCACACCGTCGGCTTGATGCGTTCAAGTGCAACAGGCACGACGCGCGATGGAATGACCGTGTCCAGCAGTGTCCGGATCAGCGACTCCAGCTCTGCGAATACCGGTTCCGGTGCACGGTGATCGTACGCGGGAATGGACTGCAACGTGTCCGACGTCGAGAAAGTCAGCAGCGAGCCGGCCAGGCGCGCGAGCACCGCGTACAACCGCTCGGGATGCTGGTCCGGCGCCTGGCACAGACGAGCGAGGTCCGGCCACGTCGTATTGACGCTATGCAGTAGCCAGAAAAGCGATACGTCCGCCACCGCGTAATCAGCTATCTGATCTGAACGCTCGCGACGCCGCACCGCAAGACTCGCGCTCTTTGCCAGCAGGATTTCCGATAGCCGGTTCATCCGTCCGAGCAGTTGTTCGTTCGCGGACAACGTGAGGCAAGGCGGCACGAATGACGTGTCGAACTCGAAACGCCCTTGCGCGTTCCGCACAACGCGACCGATTGGACAGGTCACGTAATCTCCGTCGCCCGTCTGCTCGAAATCGAACAGCAATGCGAGCACATGCCGCTCGACGCTGATTTCTTCCTTTCCCTCACCGTTGATGTCAACGACCTGCAAGTACTCACGCAGAAAACGGCGCGGACGAGCGGGACGTTCGCCGTCCTCGATGCAGTTGCTGCCTTGCGGATCGATCAGCGGCAGCCCGACCAATACCGTTGCCGCGTCCAGGTGTGCGGGCACTTCGCCGAGATCGCGTGCCGGCGGCAGTCGATCCGACGTTTCCGAATCGACAGACGTTCCATCCGGCAGCCGCGCCGCCAACGAGGTCAGGTGCAACCGGTTGATCGAAAGCGCGTGCGTGTCGAACGCAATGCGATTGACGCCCCAAGGGTCTGGACTGGCAATGCGCGCCACTCGCTCGTCAGCAAACCGGTCCCACATCGCTTGCTGTTGAAAGTGCTGCGGGGTCATAAAAATACCCTGCGCCCACAGCGGCCTCGTAATCTTCATCATGCCTGGCTAATGCGCGAAGCTGGGCACTGGTTCGCAGTGCCGTGCCTCGCAAAACGACGGGGCTGCACAGCGGCGCTATGCCACCGTGCAGTCTTCGCTATCTGAAGTAGCGTAATCAGTTCTTTGCCTTGGGCATCTGCGAAACGAGTGACAGATTGATATCCATCCCCTCGATCTGGAAGTGCGGGACAATGAACAGCTTCACGCGGAAGAACCCGGGGTTGTCCTCGATGTCTTCGACCGTCACCTGAGCTTCGCGCAGCGGATGCGACGCCTGCAGATCGTCGCCCGGATCGGTCATCTCGGTTACCAGAGACTTGACCCACGTGTTCAGTTCAAGCTCGAGCAGACGACGGTCCTTCGTCGTGCCGATGTTCTCGCGCTGAATCAGCTTCAGATAGTGCGCGATACGCGACAGCAGGAAAATATATGGCAAGCGTGCATTCACGCGGCTGTTCGCGGTTGCTGCCTTGGTCTCGAACACCGTCGGCTTCTGAGCGGAGTGCGCGGAGAAGAAGCATGCGAAGTCGTGATTCTTGTAGTAAGACAGCGGAATAAAGCCCAGGTTGGCGAACTCGAATTCACGCGTTTCGGGAATCAGTACTTCGCTCGGAATCTTTGCCTGATTGCCTGTGCCCAGGTCGTACAGATGAATGGGCAAGTCTTCGACCATTCCGCCCGCTTGAGGACCGCGAATCTGCACGCACCAGCCATTCTTGATGAAGCTCTTCACCATGTTCGCCGCGAAAGCGAACGACGCATTGGCCCACAGATAGCGGTTATGGTCGGGGCCCTTGACCGATTCCGTATAGTTGAAGGCGCGTACGGGAACGGTGTCCTGACCGTATGGCAGACGCGCAAGGAAACGCGGCAGCGTGAGGCCGATATAGCGGGCATCATCCGAATCGCGGAAACTCTTCCACTTCAGGTATTCGGCGCGATCGAAGTAATTACCGATGTCGCGGATACTCGCGACCTCTTCCATCGTTTCCTTGCCAAAGAACTTTGGCGAAACCGAACCGATGAAGGGCATATGCGCAGCGGCGGACACCTTTGCGATATTGCGCAGCAATGCGATGTCCTGCGGGCCACGGTCAAACTCATAGTTCGAAATGATCGAGCCGATCGGCTCGCCGCCTGGCGTGTCGTACTCCTGGATGTACGTGTGCAGGTAAAGACCGCTCTGAATGACCTCAGGCGTGTCTTCGAAATCCTGGCGTAGCGCGTCTTTGGACACATCCAGCACTTCAATTTTCACGTTCTTGCGGAAATCCGTACGGTCGACGAGGAACTTGAGGCCACGCCATGCCGATTCGATTTGCTGGAACGCCTCGTTGTGCATGATCGCGTCGAGCTGACGGCTGATCTTTTGATCGAGATGCTCGATATGAAAATCGAGCAGGCTGCGGTCGAGACGATCGACCTGCTGCGACGAGTCCGCGATCATCTTCAGGAACACGTTCATCGCCTGGGCGACACGTTCGTCCAGCGACGACTCCGATAACGCGTCCGCACTCTGGAACGAATCGGTTGGCCGGGCCGCCGTGACGGGCTTCAGGTTGATCTTCTCGCAGAGCGATTCATACACGCTCTTGCCAGGCGCATCCAGCACTACCGTATCTGCACCAGCCGTCTCGTGAATACGTGTTTCGTTTTTTGCCATGATAGTTCTGCTCTTCTGGATAACCGGACCTTAGGCAGCCGGGGAACTGGACGCGCCAATCTTCGACAGATCGTCGCGCAGGCGATCGGACAGTGCAGGGTCCTTCAGGATGCGTTCGAGTTCGCGGCGGAACGTGGCGTTGTCGAGGAGATTGGATTTCAGATCACGAAGCAGATTGCGAGCCGACATCAGCGCACGCAACTCGGGCACCTTGCTCGCAACGTTCTCGGGCTTGAAGTCGTCCATCGAACGAAATTCCAGGTCGACCGGTAACTCCGATCCATCTTCCGCGAGCGTGTTCTCCACGGCGATACGAGCCTTGGGTGCGTAGTCGGACAGGACGGCATCGAAATTGTTCTTGTTGACGTTGACCTTTGCGCGCTCTGCGAGAGGCCGGTTGTCTTGACCGTTGCTGTAGTCGCCCATCACGAGCAGCTTGAGCGGCAACTCGACCTTCTTCTGCGCGCCGCCCGTATGCAAATCGAGCTTAAGGTTGATCCGTGCCTTAGGCACCTCGTTCTGAAAACTTTCAGCCATGTCTACGTCCTTAATATCTTATTTATCTTAGTTAGGATTCCGTGCCTTATGAGGAATATTTTTAACACGGTGCGATCTAGAGCATCAGCGAAATTCAGCCGGGTTTGGGTCAAATTTTGTAAAAATTACGCTAACTCAACAAACGATCAAAAGGTCACTTCACAACAAGACGTCAAACGTTTATCTTGTGCGCCCAAACGGGTGTTTGCACATCGCTTCCGTTAATCCGTCTTGTGTAGGATTACGCACCATCAAAGGAGTAGGAATGTCCGACATCCAGAAGTACACGACTCTTTCTCCCGCGGATTCGAGACTCGTGACGGGCAGGCAAGCCTATTTCCTGGATGTATTGGGCGCTGGAAATGAAAGCCCGATGTCGGTGATCTCGTTCGAAGCCGTCGAGCGCATCGGCGAGCCTTATCGCATTACTCTTACCCTCACGCATCCGGACCAGCTTGCCAGGTCCGACTACCTCGGCAAGGACGCGAAGTTCTCGATCGTTCCCGCCGACGCGCAGCCTCGCAGGTTTTCAGGCTGGATCACCCGCTTCTCAAAGCTGAAGACCACGAGAGACTTCACCAGCTATGAGATCGTCGTCGAGGCGCACCTTTCACGCCTCGCATCGGTTCGCGCGAGCCGCATCTACCAGCATCAGACTACGCCCGAGATCATTGAGGCCGTGCTGCGAAAGCATGGTTTTCAGGGGCATCAGTTCCGCTTCCGGTTACGTCGTCAATATCCGCAGCATGCTTTCAGAATGCAGTATCAGGTGAGCGATCTGGCCTATGTGCAGATGCTCATGCAGAAGGAAGGCATCTGGTGCCGTATTGCGGAAGACGAACACGGCGATGTGGTCCATTTCTCCGATGACATTGATCACTATGTCTATCAGCCCCGACTCGATGTGCCCTATCGAGAGACGGCTGGGCTGGAAGCGGGTGTGGAAGCCGTATATGGGCTAAGCACGCATTCGTACAGTGTCGCGCAGGGTTATACGGTTGCCGACTATAACCCCGATAAGGCCTGGGAGCGCTTTAAGGCCAACGCCAATGTTGCAAGCGAGGATGCCACAACCTACGGCAAGCCCTACATCTATGGCACCAATCATCTGGATGCCGACGGCGCGCAGTGGGAAGCGCAGTTGCGTCATGAGGCAGCGATTGCATGGCAGATCATCTATGAAGGCGAGAGCAACGTGCTCGCGCTGCAACCCGCGCGCATCCTGCACGTCGATGCGCCGCTCGCCGATGCGCCTGACGGTCAGGTTATCGTCGAGGTAAGGCATCGCGGTGCGCGCGATACGGCTTATTCCAATTCCTACAGGGCGATTCCTTCCGGTCGGCGATTCCGGGTCAGGCTCGATGAAGATGCGTGGCCCCGTGTTATCGGTTCGCTGAGCGCTCGCGTCACGTCGCCCGGTAAATACAAGTATGCGTATTTGACGCAGCAAGGCTATTACGTCGTCCGTTTCGACCTGGATTTCGACGAATGGAATCCGGGCGGGGAAAGTGTGCCGCTGCGGCTCGCAAAACCTTTTGCAGGCGCGCTGCAGACAGGGTTCCACTTTCCGGCGTTGGATGGGACGGAAGCTGTTGTCGAGTTTCGCGATGGTGATCCTGATAAACCGTATATCGCCGCGTTTCATCACCATAGCCAGGCGGTTGATCACGTTACTAGCGACGATCGTTGGTTATCGCGCAACGTCATTCGCACGCAGTCGAATAACAAGCTGCGGATGGAAGATTGGGAGGGGCAGGAAGGGATCAAGCTGTCGACCGAGCATTCGGGGAAGAGCCAGCTCAATCTCGGGTATCTGGTTGATGCGAAGAAGCAGAAGCGGGGGGAGGGGTTTGAGCTCAGAACGTCTGGGTATGGGGCGATTCGCGCGGGGAAGGGGTTGTTTATCTCCGCCGATGACCGGCCCAACGCGAGCGGACAGCAACTGGACATGCAGCAGGCGCAAGCGATGCTGGCGAGCGCGCTAACCCAGATGAAAGCGCTGGGCGAAATGGTCAAGACTGCCCAAGCGGTACTTGCCGACCTCGAAGGCCAGAACACGCTCAATAACGCTGCACTCAAAGATCTGCAATCGCCCTCCGTGCTGGTGTCCGCTCCAGCGGCCATCGCGCTTGTCACGCCAGAAACGATCCAGCATAGCGCAGGAGATAACGTCACGCTTACGGCGGGCAAAAATATCGATGCTGGAGCGATGGAAAACTTCACAGTCGCCGCCGGTCAAATCGTGTCCGTCTTTGCAAATGCCGGGGGCATGAAGCTGGTTGCCGCACAAGGAAAGAATGAGATCCAGGCGCAGACCGGCAGCATCGAGATGACAGCGTCCCAGAACATCAAGATGCTGGCATCTGAAGGAAGCGTCGAGATCAGCGCAAAGGGCAGCCTCTCTCTGAAATGCGGTGGTGCGGAAATCAAGCTGGCAAACGGGAATATTGAGTTGAATTGCCCCGGCGACGTCAAGCTCAACTGCATCACGCTGCAAAAAGGCGGTCCCGTGAACGCCAACGCGGAGACGAAATCGTTCGACATACTCAGTTGCCTTTCTGCCTTGCAACGAGTGACATCGGCAGGAGGCGCGTTTGTCTGAAGCAACTGGATTCATCGGCGCGCTGCGTCGAAAGGACGCTGGTTTCATTGCCGCTCAGCTCGCGCAGAATGCCACGGAGCAATCGCAGCGCGTTGCGGTCTTCGTTGATCCGACACTTGGCGATCCTTTCCCCGAGCTGCATTCGTCGAATGACATCCCCGTCTATCGCCTTGCCCTGCCCGAGAAGAAGGTCCCACGTCACGCGTGGCCGTATCTGCTCCTGCTTCCAGCTGATCTCACGGGTCAACGACTGCTCGAACGTTCCATTTCACTCGCGCAAGCCGAGGTCGACGATTGGAAAAGCGGCAAAGGTACGGCACGGAGCGTGTGCGGATGGCTCTCTCTTTCGGGCGATGAGCAATCACTCGTGGACGCGTTGACTCAAAAAGCGATCCTGCCGCTCGATGACAACGAATGTGTTGTTTTTCGCTTCTATGACCCTCGCGTCTTAGGTCATCTGTTCCGCTACCTGCGCGAGTCTCAGTTTTTTAGTGGCTTACCTACGCTTCATCACTGGTCGTTTCTCGACGTTGACGCGCAGCTATTGGTGCTCCCGCAGCAAGACCCGCCCGATTCGATAGCGCCCGTGTGGTTCATGACGCGAGAGCAGCGCAATGGTGTCGCTCGCATCGAAGCGTTGAACAGCGTACTTCGCGACTTCGGAACCGACGTGGCACTTGGCGATCTTGTCGACGCAGCGCTTGCCCGCTGTCAGCAAATCCATGGCTGGACCGAGACAGTCGACCTTCATGCCTTTGGGACGCTGGCAGTGCGATGTCACGCCAGCTTCGACAAGCATCCTTTTGTTGCGGCCCAGATTGCACATCTACGCCGCGAGAACGAAGCATTTTCCGGCTGGGCGAACAGCATCGAGGACAGTCGATGGCGCAACATCGCGGCGGAAATCAATAGCGGGAACATCTGAGAACGAATATGGGCTGTCCAAACTGCATCAAGGAAGGTCTCGCGATCCTGCCGGTTCGCTATGCCGTCGCGCCTGCCAGTGTCACGAATGTCGGTGCACTGCCTTCGCCGTTAGGCGAACATGTAACAGACAAGCCGCTAAAAGCGTCCAGGTACATTCTTCGCCAGCTCGACCGGGGATTCGTCTATGTTCTCTACCCTAATCGGGGCACGCGTCAGAGCCGTTGGGTAGTGTATGAGGTAGGTCCGGACGCCTGCATGAACATCTACGCCGACCCTCGACAAGTACCATCGGCTCCCACTGAGAAACCCCTTGATGCAACGTGCAAGGCGAAGAAAGAAGATTTCGCCGCGCAAACCATCGCGATTCCGTCACCACAATACGTACCACATGTATGGGTCGCATTCAGCCGATACAGACTGACAGACCGTGTACTGACCGCCCTGGAGACGTCTCCAGAACCGCGCATGCAAAAAGTGGACGTACAAAAGGCGATCAACGGCAAGGAGGTCAAGCATGCGCTGCCCGCAACGCAAAACAACCTGATCAATTACGTCGCCGACTTCTCGGCGCCCGAGGGATGGAACAAGCTGAATGGCAGCGGCAAGCTTACAGTGCCGTTGAACCAGCGGCACGATCAGGCCGCCGCGATGCAGACCAGAATGGCGGAGATCGCGCAGAAAGCGAATGGCAAGGGTATTGTGCTTGCGCTGTTCGACCCTATCGGCATGACTGCCGATCTCAATGCTTTTCGCAATCAGGAGGTCGGACAACTGGCGGCGTATCGAGCCGGACATGCGCGCGAACGCTTCGTTGGAGACACCATCCTTGGGTTCAAGACGGTGTTCGAAAAGAAGGGGGAGTCGGCGCAATGGGAAGAAAAATTTCTCAAGCTCTACGATGCAAAGCGATTGGACGACGATCAGCAGGCGCGCAAGAAGGAAACTGACACTAGAAACACACAGATCGACCTGCTGTCAGATGACGTAGCAAAGTGGAACGGAAACTCGAACGCTGATTTGCGCTGGCAGGACTTCGACCTCAAAGATATGAAGTCGTCGCAAGACCGGCAGACGGCGTTCGCTCTTTGCGTGCACGGTATGGGTAAAACCAAAGCCGAGCTTGACCTGTGGGATGTCTGGTTTGCAGCCAATGCAAAAGATCCTTACACGCCGCTTTGGGGAGCGCTTGTGGGGTCGGCGCCGGGCCTTGCCAGGCATCTGACTGGAACGGGCCTGCCTGACATTGGCCGGCTCGACAAAATGAATGATACGGTCAAGAGTTTCATTGCGATCAGAGAAGAATACAAAGCCTGGCTCGAAAAGAATCCCCCTTCTGCGGCACTCGGAACCATCGCAGTCGCAGCTTCCGCGCAGTTTCCGCGTCTTGCGAAGGTCAATCCTGCGCTCTATCAGAAGGCGGGGTACTTCATTCTTGTCATCGTCTCTGCGACGACAAAGACAGTTGTGTCCGGGAATACCGTTGTTGTGAACAAGACGAGCGAGCTCGTCGCAATGATGTTTCGTGGCGTGTGGCCGCCCAAAGGCTCGCCACTGAAGATGGTGAAAGCGGACAGCGCGGCGACCAAAACTGTTTATGTCGCGACTGCTGAGGGAGTGGCGCAGATTGTCGAAGAACAGACGATTGTCAGCAAAACCGCTATCGGGATGTGGATGCCTGCGGAAGCGATCGAAGGGACGCCCGTGAAGGGTGTGTCGCAGGTGCCGTTGGCACTTCCTGCGCCGGAAAAATTCAATGCGTTCGAAAGGCTGATCGGCTTTGCTAAAAATGGGCTGCCATGGGTAGGTTTTGCACTCGCCTCGATCAATTTGGCGGGCATCAGCATGAGCATGGGCAGTGCACAGCCAGGGGCAAATACGCCGGATGTGTACGCCGGTCTCGTGTCCGGGATGCTTGCAGTGATCGGGGCAATAGGGGAATTGACTGCGCTGGGGATGGAGAAGGCAGCGGTTGGACTTGCGAAGACCGCCGCCGCGAAGGTGGCATTTGGTGGAGGGTTGTTTGCGGCGGTGTCGACATTTGCCGAGAGTGTGCAGATGTATTTCAAGTATGTGGATCGGAAGTCCGTGGGGAACGATGAGGCAGCGAAAAACTATCGTCGTTCCTCAACAGCTTTCTTTTTTGCAGCGGTAACCTCAGCCGGTGGTGCACTAGCTGCCGGGTCCGCTGCAGACGCCTTTACTGGCATCCTCGCATTCCTCGCACCTGTCGGCGCGGCCGCGGCCACAATTCCAATGATCGGCTGGATCGCCGCCGGGGTTATTTTCATTGGTATGGGTGTGTGGTTCGCATGGCAAGCGATTGTCGCTACCAATTCCCCTTTGCAGGACTGGGTGGCGATGAGCTACTACGGTAAAGCGCCCAAGCGCTATCGCGATCCCCGGGCAGAAATGGCAGCGCTTCGCGATGTAATGTATGCATACCGTCTGGAGACGGATTGGTCCGGTTTGCAAATGAACCGGGCAATCGTGGGCGTGACAGGCTACGACTCGGTGAGCTTCAGCCTTTCGCTGCCGGGCGCATCGACGTCGAGCGTCATCAAATGCGCGATCTCGCTTGCCGACAGCAACTCCAACAAAACCATCCTGAACGAAGAAGTTCATCCCGCATCGTACCTGCCTGGTGAACTAAGCGATCCACACATGCAGGAGATGCGCCCAATGCCCACGGCATCGAAATCGCCCATGAGCTTCTATTGGGAGGCACCTCCACGCCTGGTGAAAAGTCCTTCAGGAGGATACGAATATAAAGGTGTCTTGCGCGTCGATCATCGGCAGTACAGTGTCGCGACGATCAACTTGCAGTACTTCCCGGATCCGGCTCAACCCGATCTGGTCATTCCGACGGATGGAAAACCTGTCCTGGTCGAGCGCGGTATTGGAGCCGATATTCTGTCTGGCCTTCTTTCTTATTAAACACAATGGCTACAGTCAAGCTAAAGAAAGAAAGCTGGTGGATCCGTCGCATGCGCAAAGCGGGAGCGTATGGTCCGCTGGATCGTGCATTGCGCCAATGGCGATCTCTCGGTTCCGTGCGGACCAACACTGGCGTCCCGCCCAACGGCGATCGCATGGTCTACCGGATGAACCACACCACCCTTGAGATTGGGCAAGGAGTGAGTACGTTCAAGGGTATGGTTGGGTTGGCCGCATTCGTGTTTCTTTTGTGCACGCTTTCAGGAACATATCTCATAGTTAGCACGTTGAGCGCGCATGAATGGGAGGTTGATCATTTTGGTGTGGCCTTCTCTGTTATTGGCGGTCTGTTTTGCATCCCGATGGGTATATGGTTTTTATCCATCTTCCTGACCGACTTCTTCGGCTACACGGATGCGCTGCTACGTT